>JALYYH010000130.1 GCA_030946665.1 Gemmatimonadota bacterium | reverse complement strand
TCACCGGATTCACGAGCGGCCTCGGGACACTGCTCCACTCCCTCGTGACAGTCGCATCCCAAAGGTGATCGAATCTGTCGACAACAAGAACGTCGCTCGACGAAAAGGAAGGGTCGCTGCGCGGCTTGGTGCGGGCGGCGTAGATCTTGGGCGTCGGCTCGCTTCCAGCATCTTTGAGGTAATAGGCGAGCCACGGCTTGATAAGCCCCAGAACGTATTTGATCTCATCGGGTTTGTTGCTGGCGCGCGGGTGGCCAATGTCCCCGAAATACGAGGTGATCGGATAGCTGGCATCCTCGCTCTGAATCGCGAGAAGCATCCGCTTGGCTTCCGGCAGGGGGAATAGATCATCCGTGAAGCCCTGCACCTGAAATATTCCGATCCGCTTGGTCGGGATCGGCTTGGGTCGGATGTTTTCCCAGAAGCTCTGTTGCCAATAAATGGAGCGGTACCCCGCTACGCCATCCCTGATCTGTCGCCACAGCGGGTCGAAGTCGTAGGGCTCGGTTGCGTTGATCCACGCGTGCCAGAGCATGAAGTAGTCTGGATAATTCGGGTAGGGGCGCGCGGGATTTCTCCGGAAGCCCGAAACGTAGAGACCGTTGATATAACTAAGCTTCGCACCTCCAAAACCCTTTATCGACTCGTTTGGCCGGCCGTTTGGAAGGAGCGAGTAAAAGAGGTCTGTCCATGGGGCAATCGGCGCGACCGCAACTATGCTCACGTCTTTTCCGAGTGGGCTTTTGAACGTTGGCTTCACCAGCGACAGCCACGAATGTCCGCCGCCGTATGACGCGCCCGTGATTGCAACCTTGTCCGGATTGAGCTTGCAGTTGGGGTCGTCCATAACCCGGCCGATGATGCTTCGAAGGTCACCGATTTCCAGGTTTAGATCAGCGAGGTTGACCTGACCCCACGAGTCGCCGAAGCCCCGGGTCGAGTAACGAAGAACCGCGTACCCCTCGTCGAGCATCATCGCAGCTATGTCGCCCGAGCCCGTCTTGCTCCCGGCATAGCCGTGGATCAAAGTCACCAGTGGGAAAGGGGGCTTGTGCTCCATGGTCTCGGCGGGAAGCTCCAGTCGGGCGTCGAGCGAAGTTTGATCCACCTGACTGACGAGGTATCCGTCGTATGCCGCCGCTGATGTGGTGGGCGCACAAACCAGGGGTGGTACCGGCGCGCCTGCGTAAGGACCGCTGTAACGGTAGGTGTCCGGTCCAAATGGATATGGGGCCGGAGGACCCTGGGGATCAGTCGCGGCGGCCGGACTAGTGTGGACGGAAGGAGGTTGCGGGCCGGTCTGATCCGTCTGACACGCAGGTAGCAGAAGCAACAGGCTGAGGATACCAAGGCGCTTCATGGATTGCTCGCAGTAGAGGCTGGGTGCTCTACTGCAAAGTTCGTCCCCTTGGCGCCAGGTGTTTGCAGATGGAGCGGGGCTCGCTCAGCAAATCCGATCAAGAGGCGACCGACGAACGTTGCGCCTGAAAGAAATCCTCGAGAAGGCGCGCGCACTCGTCCGCCAGCACTCCTGCGCGCACCTCGGGCCGGTGGTTGAGTCGAGGGTGGCGCAACAAATCTCCCACGGAGCCAGCCATCCCCGCCTTTTCGTCCCATGCGCCGAAGACGCAACGCTTGATCCGCGACAGCACGATGGCACCCGCGCACATGGCGCAGGGCTCCAGCGTGACGTAGAGAGTACAGTCGTCGAGCCGCCAGCTATCGAGCTTTGACGACGCTTCCCGGATCGCCAGCAGCTCCGCATGAGCGGTGGGATCCTGATCACGGATAGTGCGATTGGTGGCCGCGGCCAGGATCGATCCGTTGCGCACCACAAGCGCACCGATGGGAACCTCGTTTCGCTTCACCGCCTCACGCGCGAGATCGAGCGCGTTGCGCACGTACTGCTCGTCGAGCGCCAGAGTCGGCGCGGAAACGCCGAGGTCCCCGCTTGTGGTTTTGCTATCTGCCGGCAAGCGCTGGCTCTTTCGCTTTTGCCTTTCTGAAGGTCAGTTCGCCCTTGGGGTCGCGGTCGACGATGATGTGATCCCCCTCGGTGAACTTGCCCTCGAGCACGGCAAGCGCGAGCGGATTCTGCAACAGCCGCTGAATTGCCCTCTTCAGCGGTCGCGCGCCAAACGCTGGGTCGTATCCTTCGGTCGCGAGAACTTCCCGCGCCTCGGACGCCAGCTCCAACGTCACCTTCCTGTCCGAGAGCAGCTTTTCCAGCTTCTTGAGCTGCAGGTCGATGATGTGCTCGATCTCGGGCTTGCCGAGTGGGCGGAAGATGATGATGTCGTCGACGCGGTTGAGGAACTCGGGGCGGAAGTGCTGCCTGAGCGCGTTCGTCACCTGTGCCTCGACCACCGCCCTGTCGTCCCCGGTGTGCTCGAGGATATAAGTGCTGCCGATGTTCGATGTCATAATGATGACGGTGTTCCGGAAATCGACGGTGCGGCCCTGAGAATCCGTCAGCCGCCCGTCGTCGAGGATCTGAAGCAGGATGTTGAAAACGTCGGGATGCGCTTTTTCAATCTCATCGAACAGCACGACTGAGTACGCGCGACGTCGCACGGCTTCGGTAAGCTGGCCACCTTCTTCGAAACCCACGTAGCCAGGAGGCGCACCGATGAGCCGAGCAACCGCGTGCTTCTCCATGTACTCCGACATGTCGATCCGTACCATTGCCTGCTCGTTGTCGAACAGGAACTCAGCCAGCGCACGCGCGGTCTCCGTCTTGCCGACGCCGGTGGGACCGAGGAAAATGAATGACCCAATCGGTCGATTTGGATCCTGAAGTCCGGCGCGCGAGCGGCGCACGGCGTTTGCCACCGCGCGGACGGCTTCTTCCTGTCCGATGACGCGGCTGGCGAGGACCTGCTCCAGACGAGTCAGTCTCTCCCGTTCCGCTTCCATCATGCGCGAGACGGGGATACCCGTCCAACGTGCGACGATTTCGGCCACGTCTTCGGCAGTGACTTCCTCTTTGAGGAAGCGTGCGCCGCCCTCCTGTCTACTGGCGAGCTTCTGCTCGGCGTCCAGAAGTTGTTTCTCGAGTTGAGGTACCTGGCCGTAAGAAATCTCGGCGGCCTTTTGCAGGTCCCCGCGCCTTGTCGCCAGCTCGGCTTCAGTGCGTGCCTGCTCAATCTGCTGCTTGATCTTGGCGACGCTGCCGAGGACTTCTTTCTCCTGTTGCCACTGGGCTCTCATCGCGGAGGTTTTTTCCTTCAGCTCGGCGAGCTCGCGCTCGAGATTCTTGAGCCGCTCGCGCGACGCCTTGTCTTGTTCTTTCTGGAGCGCCTGCCGCTCGATCTCGAGCTGTGTTACCCGCCGCTCTACCTCGTCGATCGCCTGCGGTACCGAGTCGATCTCGATACGGAGTCGTGATGCGGCCTCATCGATGAGATCGATCGCCTTGTCCGGCAGAAACCGATCCCCGATATAGCGGTTTGAAAGCGTGGCAGCGGCGACGATTGCGCCGTCAGTGATGCGAACGCCGTGGTGTGTTTCGTATCTCTCCTTGAGGCCGCGTAGAATGGCGATCGTGCTCTCGACACTCGGCTCCCCGACGTACACGGGCTGGAACCGCCTCTCGAGGGCAGCGTCTTTTTCGACGTTCTTTCGATACTCGTCGAGAGTCGTCGCGCCGACGACGCGAAGTTCACCGCGCGCGAGCATCGGCTTGAGCATGTTGCCGGCGTCCATCGAGCCTTCCGCCTTACCCGCACCAACGAGGGTGTGCATCTCGTCGATGAACATCACGAACTGGCCTTCGCCCTCGGTCACTTCCTTGAGAACCTCTTTGAGGCGCTCTTCGAATTCACCGCGAAACTTTGCGCCCGCGATCAAGGCGCCAAGATCGAGCGCGACGAGGCGCTTGTTTCTGAGACCTTCCGGCACGTCGCCATTGGCGATGCGCTGCGCCAACCCCTCCGCAATCGCGGTCTTGCCGACGCCAGGCTCGCCGATCAGGACCGGGTTATTCTTGGTGCGGCGAGAGAGAATCTGAATAACGCGGCGAATCTCCTCGTCGCGACCTATCACCGGATCGAGTTTGCCCTTGCGCGCATCCTCGGTCAGATCGCGCGTGTAGCGTTGCAGAGCCTGGTACTGGTTTTCAGGACTCTGATCCGTGACGCGGTGCGATCCGCGCACCGTCTGGAGCGCTTCGAGCAGCGCGTCGTGTGTGGCCCCGACGCCGTTGAGCAGGTTCCGGCTCTCGGTCCCTTTCACATCGGACAGGGCGAGCAGGAAGTGCTCGGTAGAAACAAACTCGTCGCCGAGCTTCCGCGCGTCCCCCTCCGCCTTGTCGAATACCTGATTCAGCTCGCGGGAGAGCGTAGGCTGAGCGTTCGACTGTTTCGCGTAGCGCGCCATCTCGCGCCCGACCGCTTCTCGCAGCTGCGCGACGCCGACCCCGAGTTTCTGGAGGATGGGGACGACAATTCCCTCATCCTGGCCGAGCAGCGCGAGGAGAAGGTGGAGATCGTAGACGAGGGGATTGCCGGCGCGTCGCGCGAGGTCAACCGCTTCGTTGAGCGCTTCTGTCGCCTTTACGGTCAAGCGGTCGGGATTGATCATGCGGGCGGGTCCGATGGGCTGCGGAAGTTGCCTCAGAAGTGCAACGCGGGTGCCGCATAAAACCCGCCAAGCTGGCGTACTTCGGCTGCAAAGCAGAGGCGGCGCACACCGACTCTGCCAGTGTGCGCCTCCAAAAAGTCAGACTTCGTTCCAGTTACATGAGACGGGTGAGTCCCACCACTACTTCCGAACGATCAGTTTTTTGACGAGTACCTTACCATCGACTTCAAGCCTGTATAGGTAGATACCCGATGGTACGTCTTCGCGTGATTGGGCGTTTTTGCCGTCCCAATACGCCACGTACTGGCTGCAAGTCAGCTGCAATCCATCAAGCGGCTCGCCGCCGGCATCATTCCCACCGCCCTGCAGAAGCGGCACAGCCACCAGCTGCGCCAACAGGTTGTAGATCCGCAGACTTACGCGGTGCAGACGTCCGGAATCCGTGCATCCCTGCGAGTCGCCGATGACGAACGGAATCCTTGTGTCCTGATTGACCGGGTTCGGAAAATTCTGTCCGAGCTGCAACCCGGTGCCTTGTCCTCCGCCGGGTTGGGAAGTTCCCTGAGCCGCCGAACGACTTGGCATGAACGCGCCGAGCACGAGCACCAGCAACAGCGCCCGCCACAGGTGCTTCATGTTGTCTCCAAATACTGACGAAAAAGGGTCTCTAGACGCTAACTCCTACGAAGGTGGACATTTGTTCTCTTGGCGCGAACTTAGGAGCGAGCGCGGAAAGTGTCAAGCAGAATGCCGGATGTTTCCTTCAGTATTCTACCCTCGCCTCGCCGTTCGGTTACACCTATTCGATCGCAGAACTCGAGAAACGGGATGAGATATTTCCTGGAGAATCCGAGGACATCTCTAAGCTGGGCAGGCACATAGACACGGCCTGGCGCCATCTC
>JALYYH010000112.1 GCA_030946665.1 Gemmatimonadota bacterium | reverse complement strand
CCCCTCGACGGTACGAAAGAAAAAAGGGCTGCAAAAGCAGCCCTTTTTCACACGACTCGCGGTCGACGCGGAGTCAACGCCTGGGTGGAGGAGCGGATTCCGACGTTGGCTTCAGCTGACCTTCGGTGGTTCGCGGAGAGGAGGCTGGTGGCGGACTCGACGGCCGCTCTCGCACGGTCGGAGCCGGCGGTGGCGGCGATCGATCCGGTACACGAGCGGGGGCTGGATCCGAACGCGGCGCGGGTGGAGCTTCCCGGATCACCGGTCGGGAATACTCGCCAACCGGCTGAGTTCCGATAACCGTGGTCTCGGAGGGTGTTGTCGCACCGCGATCGACAGGCATACGGTGCTCGGAGACTCCACCGGCGCGCCCCACATTGCGCAAATCGATGAGAATCTCACCGGGATCTCTTCTCCGGTCGTTCGGGGGGACGATGGTCACATCGCCCATCGGCGGCGGTTCGGCGCGTCGTGTTATCGGAGCGTAGCGAAGAGTCGCGTCCCTCGGCGAGGTTCCGGCTTCGGGTGCCGAGCGCGGTAGTGTACGCGGAACGTTGTGTCCCGCCAATATCCCATCCGCGGCATGGCGCGGTGGGACGCCCGGCCCAACGGCCGATCGCGACGGTCCGTACGCGACAATCGGCATCCCGCAGAAGTCGTAGCCGACAATTCGCGCGTTCTGACCGGCTTGGTTGAGTCGCGCAACCCGATCCAGCACCGCGAGACGACTGAAGGCCCAGGTGGAGGAATAACCGCCGTAAAACAGGTCACAGTTGTAAAGGGCTTCCGACGCGTAGTAATAGTGGCGCACTGACGCAAAGCGCATATAGTCGCGTCCGATCGGCTCACCCCTGGCGCCGAGATATGTGGCGAGCTCCTGCGCGGCGGAGATCGGGCTGCGGTGCTCGATGAGGCGCCTTATTGCGAGCATGTTCCAGTCACCGTCGCTTTCCACTCGATCGAGCGCGAAGGGCTCGCGCGAAGCGATCGCTATGATGGTGCCCCGACTGTCGTTGTCAGCGTAGCTCTCGGAGCCGGGGTATCGGGCCGGCGAATACGCGCCACCTTCGCTGGACGTCGAGAATCCGGTGAAGAAATTGGGGAGACGAAGCTCCCTGCGTTTCGCGATCCGGACCGAAATCCCCGGGAAATCCGGATGCAGAACCTGAATCTGGCCGTCGAGATCCAGCGAGACGGCGAACACGTAGGCGTCCTCTGATACTTCGATCGCGGGGGTGACGTAGTTCGACGCCACGCCCGGACCGTTCTGAGAGTACACGCGAACAATCGGTGGTCCCTGCCCGGCCCGACTCTGGGCTGCGGAAGGAGACGCCAACAGAGTAATAAGAAGAAGTCCCGCTATTCCTGCCATTGCTGCCACTCGCGCCACTCGCGCCACTCGCATACAGGACCCCCTGACGTTTGTATACAATTTGCGAGGATGTATGTGCAGGAGTCAATCCCCATTTCGGCACCTGTCGAGCCCCCCTTCGCGGCTACCTGTCAGGCACCTGACGGCTATACCTTGCGCCATGCCGCTTCCCCAACTGCTCTCCATCATCGAATCGCTGCAGGAATTCAGCGAGCTTCTAAACGAGATGCCGGCTCAGGGGATCCGGCGCGAGATCAGTGGGCTGCACGGCTCGAGCGACGCTGTGGTGCTGGCCGCTCTGGCTCGCAACGCGACCCAGCGGTTCTTCGTCGTGGTGAACGACGACGTTGCGGCAGCCGAGCGCTGGCTTGCCGACATGACGACGCTCGTCGAGCCGGAGGCAGTTGCGTTCTACCCACCGCGTGAAAGCTTTGGTGAAGCCGAGGCCCACGCCGAGATCGCCGGTGAAAGGGTGGAGACGCTGGAGCGGATCGGCAGAGGGGATCTGCGCATCCTGATCACCACCAGTCGCGCGCTCCTCGAGCGCACCCAGCTTCCGCGCGCGTTGGCGTCCGCCAGGCTCGAGCTGCGCAGGGGCGACACTCGTCGTCCGCAAGCCCTGGCCTCTCATCTCGAGACGATCGGGTTCGAACGGGTGCCAATGGTCGAGGACGTCGCCCAGTTCAGCGTGCGGGGCGGGATCTTCGACATCTACAGCTTCGGCATGGCGGAGCCCGTCCGTCTCGAGTTCTGGGGTGATGATATCTCCGAGCTGCGGCACTTCGACCTCCTGACTCAACGCTCGACTCGCGATGCGGAGCTCGCGCTCATCCTGCCCGTCGATGGACAAATCGACGCGGGCGACGCGGAGCCGGAACGAACTTCCATTCGCGCGATCTTTCCGCCAGATACGTTGCTGGTGGTTCCAGGCGGGACGCACGTCGAGCCCGAGCTGGAGAGAACGTGGATCGAAGCGCAGCATCACATCGATCTTGCGCGCAGGCGAGGGGAGGACACGCCGAATCGAGACGAGCTGTTCGAGTCTCCGGATACCACTCTGCGCGCTCTGAGCGCGTTCGGCACTCTCGGCCTCTCCGGAGAAAATGCGCAGCTGACTTTCCCATTCAGCGAGCCGGAGGAGATTCAGCGCGACATCAAGCGATTGAAGCAGATTGTCGCTGACGGAATTCCAACCATCATCCTCTGCGACAACGCGGGTCAGGCAGAGCGGCTCGACGAGCTGCTGAACGACGACCGGGTCTCACCCGCCAGCCTCACCATCGGCGTTCTGGATGGCGGCTTCGTCATTCCGCCGAGCGGCTCGAGCTTCCCGGGATATCGGGTGCTCACCGACCATGAGATCTTCCGACGCGAGCGCCGGTTCCGCCGTGCTCGGCGGTACGTCACCGGAACTGCTCTAGAGAGCCTGACAGCCCTCAAGCCGGGCGACTACGTCGTGCACCTGGAGCACGGAGTAGGGATCTACCGGGGCATGGAGAAGATGTTCGTCCGCGAGAGCATGGTCGAAGTTGCAGTCATCGAGTACGAGGGCGGCGACCGGCTGAACGTCCCGCTCTACCGCGTCGACCAGATCGAGCGCTATCGGTCGGCCGCTGACATCTCCGTGGATGCACCGCCACCTAGGCTTCACGCTCTGGGGGGAAAACGCTGGGCCTCCCAACGCGACAAGACCCGCGTCGCCATTCAGGAGATGACGGTCGAGCTGCTGGATCTTTACGCTCGACGCAAAGTGGCGACACGGCAGCCGCATCTTCCGGATACCGTCTGGCAGCGACAGCTCGAATCTTCGTTCCTCTTCGAGGACACGCCGGATCAGCGAACGGCTACGACCGACGTGAAGGGAGACATGGAGCGCCCTCGGCCGATGGACCGGCTGCTTGTCGGCGATGTCGGTTACGGAAAGACAGAGATTGCCGTGCGCGCCGCGTTCAAGGCTGTTCAGTCTGGGCGCCAGGTCGTCGTGCTCGTGCCGACGACGATTCTCGCCGATCAGCACGCGAGAACCTTCAGCGATCGGCTCGCCGATTTCCCCGTCAATGTAAAGACGATGAGCCGGTTCCAGACAACCAGGGAGCAGCAGCGGGTGCTGGCCGACCTCAAGGCGGGAAAGGTCGACATCGTCATCGGCACGCATCGTCTCCTCAGTCCGGATGTGGCTTTCTCCGAGCTGGGATTGATTGTCGTTGACGAGGAGCATCGGTTCGGTGTCAAACACAAGGAACGCCTCAAACGACTTCGACTCGACACCGACGTACTGACACTCACCGCTACCCCGATTCCCCGCACGCTCCACCTGTCGCTGGCCGGGTTGCGCGACATGACTCTCATGCAGACGCCACCCCGCGACCGGTCGCCCGTACTCACATATGTAGAGCCGTGGGACGACGGGCTCATCGATGAAGGGATCTCGCGCGAGCTCGATCGCGGAGGTCAGGTCTTCTTCGTCCACAATCGGGTGGAGACGATCGACGGAATGGCCGAACACATCCGTCGCGTCGTTCCACGCGCGCGCATCGGCGTCGGGCACGGTCAAATGCGCGAGCGTGACCTGGAGGAAGTAATGCGCAGATTCGTGGACGGCGAAATCGACGTGTTGGTGTCGACCATGATCGTGGAGTCCGGGCTCGACGTTCCGAACGCGAACACGATGTTCGTGAACCGCGCCGATACTTTCGGGCTGGCGCAGCTATATCAGCTGCGCGGCCGCGTCGGCCGGTCGCACCGGCGGGCGAGCTGCTATCTGCTGGTCCCCGATTCGATCGACGAGGACGCCAATCGCCGTCTCACCATCCTCGAGCACCATACCCAGCTCGGCGCGGGGTATCAGATCGCCTTGAGGGACCTCGAGCTGCGCGGGGCAGGGAATCTTCTCGGTCCTGAGCAGTCCGGATTCGTCCACGCCGTCGGATTCGACATGTACCTCAGGATGTTGGACGAGACGGTGAAGAGAGTAATGCGCGGAGACGACGCGCCGCGACTGCAGCCGGCGGTGATATCGCTCGACCTCCCGTCATATCTGCCCGACGACTACATCACGTCGCCGGACGCCAAGCTCGACATCTACCGCAGGCTCACCCACATGACGGACATAGCGGAGATCGAGGCTCTGCGCGACGAAGTCCGCGACCGGTTTGGAGTGGTGCCGGAGCCAGCCCGCGTCTTCTTCGCGATGGCCATCCTGCGCATCCTCGGCGGAGCGTCCGACATCGAGTCCGTGCTGGTGCGCGGA
>JALYYH010000092.1 GCA_030946665.1 Gemmatimonadota bacterium | reverse complement strand
TCGCGAAATCTCCCGCCACATACGCTCCCCCATTCTTATCGATTGCGATGTTGATGGACGGAAGTATTTGCGGAGCGCCGATCGATGTCAGCTCGCGATAAGTCCAATAGCCAATCGCATTGATGTCAGCGAGTCGAGTGCCTACGTGGTCGAAATTGAAAAGTGTTCCATGGTCCAGCGGTGTCACCGTAGTCATTTCAAAGCTTCCAACGCCTAGAGGCGGGTCTCCCGGCCCGAAGACAAAGGCGCCGGCGGGAGTCGGGCCGCTCGTGTAGAACACCCAACTTCGCGTCGGAGGAGTGTTGTCGGGCTGTCGCGCGATGTCGCTTTCCGTGACGACAATGTTGCGCGTGGAACCCTCGCCATCGCGGGCGCTCGCCGTACGTTGCACTGACGAGACACTGCCGGGAGAGATCGGATCCGTGCTGCATGCTGCCGTTACCGCGAGGGCGATGGCCCCCACGATTTTCATTGAGCGAGCCATAGACATGTTTCCAGACGAAAGGTGATGCGGCCGCAAGGAAGGATGCGGAGCGAGAAACCACCCGCATTTAGAATGCCTGTTATCAGACAGTTGATACTACCGATTCTCTATAAAACCCAGCTGCAGCGGTCAGTGCTGAGAGCGGTAGTGCGGTGCGTGACCATACCTGGACTTTTGATCCGCTTTCGTCGGAGGATTGTGTTCGCGCGCGAGAAAGTGATGTCGCCGCCTTCAAGCAACCGCGTAAGATCGGGCGCATGTCGGCAGCAAGGCAGAAAATGGGGATCCGCGGCGAGCGCGTCGCTGAGAAGTGGCTGCATGTTCACGGCTGGGAGATCGCCGAGCGTCGGTTCAGGAACGGTCACCGCGACATTGATCTCATAGCGACAAAGGGTCAGGGCGACGGACGTACTGTTGCCTTCGTTGAGGTAAAGACTCGCGCCTCCGCGGATTTCGGCGGCCCCGTGAGCGCCGTCAATTGGCGCAAGCAGCGGGAGCTCAGCCGCTCAGCGAAAGTCTGGATGTCGCGGTTTCAGAAGCCCGGCGACACCTTCCGATTCGACGTGATCGGAGTCATTCTTGAACCGGAAACCGTCCGGGTCCAGCACATCGAGAACGCATTCCTTCTGGAAAGCAGGAATTGAAGCGGACTCCGGATCTCACGAAAGAAAAACGGCATTTGAATCTTGCCCTTCGTAACACATCTTCGTATTTTCTTCGGGTGCTGAATTTCCGGCGAAATCCGGCAACTTTACCTGCCTGCCAGGTCATAAACGTCTAACGACAGGGTGAATGAGATGGCTGTTTCAACGGTTCAGGACGACAAGAAGAAGGCGTTGGGCCTGGCGATCGCGCAGATCGAAAAGAGCTGCGGCAAGGGCGCCATAATGAAGATGGGCTCGACCGATGCGCGGGTACGCATCGACGCGATCTCTACGGGCGCGATCAACCTCGACGCCGCCATCGGTGTCGGTGGAATTCCGCGCGGCAGAGTCACCGAGATCTACGGCCCCGAGTCGAGCGGTAAGACCACCCTCTGCCTTCACGTCGTCGCCAACGCCCAGAAGGCGGGCGGAGTCGCTGCCTATATCGACGCCGAGCACGCGCTCGACACCGACTACGCCGTCAAGCTCGGCGTCGACGTCGAGAATCTTCTCGTCTCGCAGCCCGATACCGGCGAGCAGGCGATGGAAATCTGCGAGATCCTGGTCCGTTCAGGCGCCGTCGACGTCGTCGTGATCGATTCCGTCGCCGCGCTCGTGCCGAAGGCCGAGATCGAGGGCGACATGGGCGACTCGCACATGGGTCTCCAGGCGCGCCTCATGAGTCAGGCGCTGCGCAAGCTCACCGGCGCGATTGCACGCTCGAGAACTTCGGTCATCTTCATCAACCAGCTCCGCGAAAAGATCGGCGTCATGTTCGGCAACCCCGAGACGACGACCGGTGGAAAGGCGCTCAAGTTCTACGCTTCGGTGCGTCTCGACATTCGTCGCATTGCTCCGGTCAAGGAGAAGGAAGACGTCATCGGCTCGCACGTCCGCGTGAAGGTCGTGAAGAACAAGGTCGCTCCGCCGTTCAAGCAGGCGGAGTTCGACATCATGTACTCCGAGGGGATCAGCCACGCCTCGCTGGTACTCGATATCGCCGCTGAATCCGGCATCATCGACAAGTCCGGCGCCTGGTACAGCTACGGTGCCCAGAGAATCGGGCAGGGCCGCGAGAACGCGAAGATGTACCTCAAAGACAATCCCGCGCTCCTCGCTGAAGTCGAGGAGAAGGTGAAGACGGTCCTCGGCATCAAGCCGCCCGTCGGTCCCGAGGCAGAGGTCGAGCTGGCGGATTGACCCCGCCGTCGGCGTACAACTACGCGCTGAACTTGTTGTCAGCGCGCCCGTACGCCACGCGCGCGCTGCACAGGAAACTGATCCAGAAAGAATACTCGGCGGCGGAGGCGGATGACGCGGTCCGCCGCCTTGTCGATAACGGTCTGCTCAGCGACGAGAAATACGCCGAGCAGTACGCGCGTTCAAAGATCCTGAGCACGGGTGCCTCCAAGCGGCGCCTTCAGCAGGATCTGTTTCGCAAGGGCATCAAAGGCGACGTAGCAACGACCGCGATCGCGAGCGTCCTCGAGCAGGAAGACATCAATCCAGCGGTAGTAATCGAGCGCGTAGCCAAGAAAAAATTGGCTCAGCTCGGGGACCTCGACCCCCTCGTCGTCCGGCGCCGCCTATTCGCCTTCCTCGCGCGTCGCGGCTACGACGTCGACGAGATCAAGCGCGTTGTTTCGGACTTGACCTGAGTCTGGCTTTATTGCCGGTGCGTCGGAGGAGGTTCTCTCCGTCAGCAGCACTTGACTGGGGCTCCGACCAAGCGAGCGTAGCGCCGAAGAGGACACCCTCGCCGACCCCACACAGAGATGCCTATCGAAGCCACGTATATTTACGAGATGAAAGCCGCCGAGGTGAGACAGAAATTCGTCGAGTACTTCGAGAAGCAGGGGCACCTGGTGCATCCAAGCTCCCCGGTAGTGCCCGCGGACGACCCGACCCTCATGTTCACCAACGCCGGAATGGTGCAGTTCAAGAAGGTATTTCTTGGACAAGAAAGCCCGCCGGGCGGTAGCCGAAGAGCAACGACGGTCCAGAAGTGCGTGAGAGCAGGCGGAAAGCACAACGACCTCGAGCAAGTCGGCCACACCGCGCGCCACCACACGTTCTTCGAGATGCTCGGGAATTTTTCCTTTGGCGACTACTTCAAGCGCGACGCGATCCGCTTCGCCTGGGAGTTCATCACCAAGGAGCTGAAGCTGCCGGCCGAGCACCTTCGCGTCACAGTCTTCGAGGAAGATGACGAAGCACGCGCGCTCTGGCGGGAGATCGCAGGTCTTCCTGATTCGAGGATCTATGGCCTCGGCGCCCACGACAACTTCTGGCAGATGGCGGACACTGGTCCGTGCGGCCCATGCACCGAGATCTTCATCGATCTCGCGCACGTCGCGAAGGATTTTGCCCTGCCCCCCGGCGCCAAGGGCGAATGGACGAAAATCAAGCGCGAGGAATTTTCCAAGGATGCTTTTGTCGAGGGCGCGGAGGCAGGAAGGTTCCTGGAGTTCTGGAATCTCGTCTTCATGCAGTTCGACCGGCAGCCTGATGGAACGCTGATTCCTCTACCCAAGCCATCGGTCGATACAGGCGCTGGGCTCGAGCGCATCGCCGCGATCATGCAGGGCGAATCGAACAATTTCCATGCTGATCTCTTTCAGTCGCTCATCAAGGCCGTCGAAAAAACCATCAGGCAGAAGTACGATCGGGGCGAAAAAGGCGCATCGTTTCGCGTGATAGCGGATCACAGTCGCGCAGTGGCGTTTCTGCTCGCGGACGGGGTGTTCCCCTCGAACGAAGGCCGCGGCTACGTTCTGCGCAGAATCCTGCGGAGAGCTGTGCGCCACGCCTGGCTGCTCGGGCGCCGTCAGCCGACGGTGTTGGAAGTCGTGCGCGTAGTCATCGACCAGATGGGCGACGTGTATCCCGAACTGCGCCACCGCTCGAAGCACATCATCGACACTACGCGCGCGGAGGAGGAGAGATTCCTTTCTACGATCGAGGGCGGGATGCACCGGTTCGACGAGCTCGCGCCCGAGAAGACCACTCAGGGATCGACGGCGATTCACGGTACGATCGCCGGCGAGGACGCGTTCAAGCTCTACGACACCTTCGGATTCCCGATCGACCTCACCGAGCTGATGGCGCGTGAGCGCGGTTATTCGGTCGACATCGCGGGATTCGAGGCTGCGCTGCAAGGGCAGCGGACGCAGTCGCAGGAAGAACGTCGCTCCAGGAAAGTCGGTGTCGCGCAAGACACACTCGGCGAAGCCGGATGGGCGCAGGGCGACGGGTCGACGAAATTCACCGGCTACGAATCGCTCGACGTCACCACCGACGTCGTCGCGAAACGCGAGCTACCCGACGGACGCGTGGCCGTAATCCTGCGCGAGACGCCGTTTTACGTCGAGTCCGGTGGTCAGATCTCGGATCGCGGCGAGATTCAGGGCGAAGGCTGGCGCGTCGACGTCGACGAAGTTCGTAAAGTCGACGGACGCATCACAGCGCTGGGGAAAGTCACGGGTAAAGTTGAGCTGGGGAAGGCGAGGGCAATCGTGCCGCGCGACCGGCGTCGCGACACCGAGCGCAATCACACCGCCACGCACCTTCTTCACGCCGCGCTGAGACAGGTCCTGGGCGACCACGTACATCAGGCTGGCTCACTCGTTGCTCCCGACCGGTTGCGATTCGATTTCGCGCATCACGGACCGTTGAGCCCGCGGCAGCTCGCCGAGGTCGAGAGCCTCGTCAACCGCGGAATCCTCGATGGCGTTCCGCTCACATTCGAGGAGAAACCCAAGGCGGAAGCCATTGCTGGTGGCGCGATGCATCTCTTCAACGAGAAGTACGACGACTTCGTGCGCGTCGTGACGATCCCCGGATTGAGCATGGAGTTGTGCGGGGGCACTCACGTGCGCAATACGGCCGAGATCGCGCTATTCAAGATCGTGAGCGAAACGGGTGTGGCGGCGGGAGTGCGTCGCATCGAGGCGGTAACGGGCAGCGAGGCACTCGCCCTGTACCGGGAGCACGAGCGCGAGCTGAAGGAGATCGAGCTGCTCGTTCGCGCGCCCGCGGGACACGCCGTCAAGCGCGTGCAGAGTCTTGTCGAGGATCGTCGCGCGCTGGAGAAGCGTCTCGACGAAGCGATGCGATCCGGTGGCGGCGGAGCGATAAAGGCGCTCGTCGAGCAGGGCACCCTCGTCAACGGCGTGAGAGTCGTGGCCGCCAGCGTGAGTGCGCCCGATTTGCCCGCGCTCCAGGCGATGGGTGACTCGCTCCGGGAGCAGATGGAGAGCGGTGTCGGAGTCCTTGCTGCATCGTTCGACAACGGCAGGAACACGATGCTCACTGTGGTGAGTGACGACCTGCGCGACCGTGGCGTTCGCGCTGACACGATTTTGAAGGAGCTCGCCGCCGCGGCTGGCGGGAAGGGAGGCGGCAAACCTCACATGGCTCAGGCGGGAATTCCTGACGCCGCGCGGATGGCGGCCGTCGTCGCGGAAGCGCCGGAGATAATCCGAAGGCTTCTGGCTACGACTCGATGAAGGATTCGGATTGGTTGTCGCGGCTCGACCCAGCACCTCCCGAGCAGCTGGCGACGGCGATGCGTAACGCGGTCAGTGACACGGCGCGAAATCCAACTGCAGGCGACCTGCTCGCCGCGGCGGAGGACCTGTTGGACAAGGTGCTGCGCACCGATTGCGAGACGCGCGCCGCGGCTATCGATCTTCTGACTGTCGATGCGTTGATGACCCACGCGCTCGAGCTCGCCAGCAAGGATCCAGGCACCCCCGACGATTTCGCGGACCAGGCACTTCGCAGAGTGACGTCGGCGTGGCGGTGAGATGATCGTGATTCTCTTCACCGGCGGGACGATTGCGATGCGGAACGATCCGGGCGGCGGTGGCGCTCTACCCGGTCTCACGCCAACCGAGATCCTCGCCGCCACGAAGGGAATCCGCGCGATCACAGCGGTGGAAACCGAAGAATGGGGGCAGTTCCCCGGCCCCCACATGACAGTCGAGCGGATGTGGGCGCTGCGAAAGAGGATCGGCGAGCATCTCGCGCGTCCGGAAGTGACGGGCGTGGTGATCACCCACGGCACTGACACGCTGGAAGAATCGGCGTATCTCGTCGCCCGGTCGACGGCGAGTGAGAAGCCGATCGTATTCACCGGCGCTATGCGCACCGTCAGCGACCTGGGCTGGGACGGCCCCGCAAATCTGTTCGAGGCGGTGCGAGTCGCCGCGAGTCCGGAGACGAAAGGATTCGGAGTGATGGTCGTGATCGGCGGGCAGATCTTTGCTGCGCTCGACACGACCAAGACCAACACTCACCTCCTTGACGCGTTTGAGAGTCCCGGTCTCGGACCTCTCGGCGTATTGGACGAAGGCGAACTGATCCTCAGACGTGAGATGCCACCTTCGCCCCCCGTTATAACACCTGACACGTTGGCGACGCCCATCGACATCATTTTCGCTTCCGCCGGATCGGACGCCCGCCTGCTCGACGCATCGCGCGAAGTCGCGCGCGGCCTCGTCCTCGCCGCGATGGGCCGCGGCAACGTCCCGCCGGCGATGGTGCCCGGAATTCAACGCTGGGTCGCCGACGGCAAACCCGTCGTCATTACCTCGCGCACCCAGGGCGGACGCGTCGGACACACTTACGGCTACCCAGGTGGTGGCCGACGCCTCGAGGAGATGGGCGCCATCTTCGGCGGCTCACGCCGCGCCCAACAGGCACGCATCGACCTCATGCTCGCACTCGGCGCCGGAATGATCGACGCGCAACTACGGGAGATGTTCGACTCTTGACCGCATCCAAAGCAGTCCAGCACCTCAACCCTCCCGCAACCGTCCGCAAGATCGCCGACACGCTCGAGGCCGCTGGATTCGAAACCTGGTGCGTTGGCGGCGCGGTGCGCGACGCGCTGCTCGGCCACCCTCATCTCGACTGGGATCTGGCCACCTCGGCGAAGCCCGAGGAAGTGCGCAAGCTGTTCAAGCGCACTGTCCCCGTCGGCATCGACTTTGGAACAATCGGCGTTCTCGATAACGACAACGTGATGCACGAGGTCACGACCTTCCGCAAAGACGTTCAGACCGATGGCCGTCACGCAGTCGTGGAGTTCGGAGTGTCGCTCGACGACGATCTCGCGCGCCGCGATTTCACGATCAACGCGATCGCCTACTCGCCCAGGATCGACGAAATGCGCGATCCGTACGACGGCCGCAAGGACATCGAGCGAAAGACCATCCGCGCCGTCGGCGATCCGCGCGAGCGGATGCGAGAGGATCGTCTCCGCGCGCTGCGCGCGATCCGCTTCGGCGCGCGATTCGGCTTCGTGATCGAGCCCGCCACCTGGGACGCCATCGTCGAGAGCGCGCCCCACATGACTCGGCTCTCCGCGGAGCGGGTGAAGCAGGAGATCGAGAAGACGATGGAGCAGGTGCGCCTGCCGAGCGCGGCTTTCGCGAAATGGCGCGACAGCGGTGCATTCGCGACGCTCATTCCCTCGCTAGCGAGCGTGACGGACTACCAACTCAAGCCCCTTGACCACCTTCGTCGTCCGATTCTCGCCGGCCGTCCGGCGCGGAAATCCACCCGCGTCGCGGCGCTGTTCGCGGCCGCGCCGCCCAGCACTGTTCGCAAGACTCTCAGGGACCTTCGCTTCTCCAATAGTGATGCGGAGTGGATAGCGCTCCTCGTCGACCGCTGGCACCAGCTCGGTCCGTCGATGACGCGCGAGCTCCTCAGGGCCGAGGAGAGTTATGCGGCAGATCCTTTCGGTGACAGGACCCCTCCCGGCTCCGTGCTCCGGTCGTGGGCGGCCAGCGTCGGGCGCACGCGTCTTGCCCCACTGTTGCGGTTGGCGGACGCGTTCTGGTGGGCGGCGCGGCAGGCGGGCGAGCCAGCGCCTTACAAGCAGACCGTAGCAGCCGCGTACAAGCGCGCGATCGGAGTCGCCTACAAGGACGCAATCGAGATCGCCGATCTGGAGATCGACGGCAGCGACCTGGAGGAGCTGGGAATTCGAGGTCCGGCAGTCGGCACGACATTACGCAAGCTGCTGGAAGCGGTTATACATGATCCAACGATGAACAATCGCAGCCAGCTGATCAAACTGGCCCGCATGAGTGTCTCCACCTGACAGCGCCATACCGGCTCTTCATTTCTACGACCAAGGTTTACTCGCATGCTCTTCCGCAGCAGGACACCTGATTCCACCGTCTGGAAGCGTTTTCGCTCAGGTCACGACGGCTTCACCTTCACCCGCAACGGCGATGTGTACGAAGCGAAGGTGATAGCGAACGCCGAGCGCGTGGTGGATTTGTTTTACACGCTGAGCGAGCTGATGGCGCCGGCTGTTGACGTTCACATCACCGACATGCGATCCCAGACGTCGTGGTCGGGACAGTCGATGGCGCTGCCAGATGTCCGTGATGCAGTCGCTCGGCTCAAAGTGCCGTTGGCGACGTATGGTGGTGTGGAGATCACGCTCTTTACGAGTGAAGACCAGTTGACCCTCACACCGCAGCTCGAGCTGTTTATCTACTCGAGATCGGACCGGTGGATGTATCTCCTGACGAGCATGAACCTGGAGGAGCGCGCCTCACTTGAGGATCGCCTATGGGGAATGCAGTCGTGGGAGAGGGCGCCTGCGCCGGCTCTTAGTGATGCAGTCGCGGCAGCAGCGGAGAGACTCTCGATCAAAAGCGCCTGATTCGACGCAGCCAGGACCGGGCCCGCCTCAATCAGCCGCTTTGCGACGACGTCGACCTTGAGGTTAAGTCCCTCGAGCGACCTAACCCCCAATAGTACCAGGTCGTCGGGTTCGGCGAACACGACGTCGTCGGCTGTGCCGACCCCACCCGCATGCACGATCGCATAACCGATGTCCCGATCGATGCGCCGCCCGTCGGCCACAATGAAGCCCCGCCGCCGCTCCGGCTTGATCCCGAGAGACTCCAGCACGCCACGCGGAACCCACGTGAATTCGCTTCCCGTGTCGACAAGAGTCTCGGGAAGCTCCTGGATCCGACCGCGCTGCGATATGTTTTCGATTCCGATCGTCGTCCGGAAGATTCCCATCTCCGCCATTCTACTCTCCCACACCAACGTCCCCTTATCATTGCCACGCGATCGGAATCTCCGCAATGCCGTTTCGTTGGCAAACGCCCGGCATCGTTAGCTTTCAGCTTCCTTCTTCAGTGTTGAAGATGCCAGCTCGCGGGGAACTCCCGGAATGAACGCCACTGCGCTCGTCTACACTGCGGTCGCGGCGAGCGCAAACGTCGTGGGCGCGGCGGCGGTCGTCTCCCATTCCCGCTGGAGCGTCAAAGCCCTCGAGAACATGGTCGCGCTCTCGGCGGGCTTCATGATCTCGGTGGCGCTGCTCGATCTCACCCCCGACGCGATCAGAACTCACGGGGAATCAGCGGCGCTGGTGATCCTGATCGGATACCTGCTGGTGCATCTCACCCAGCACACCCTCGCGCCGCACTTCCACTTCGGCGAAGAAGTCCATCACGTCTCGAAGCTGGTGAGCTTCTCGGCGCTGGCTGGCCTAATGCTCCACACCTTCGTCGACGGCGTCGCCATCGCCAGCGGCTTCGGAGTCAGTGACGCATTAGGTCTTCTCGTCTTCTTGGCGATCCTTCTGCACAAACTCCCGGAGGGCCTCGCGATCTCCAGCCTCTTCCTCGCCTCTGGCGAGACACGCCGCGCCGCGCTGGGAGCCAGCGTCGCCTTGGCCGTGTCGAGTCTCCTCGGCGCCCTCCTTACGCTGCAAGTGCCGCTACTGGGCGAATACGGTCTGCCCCTGGCCGCAGGAGTCACTCTCTATGTGGGCGCGTCTAACCTGGTGCCCGAATTCCAGGGCAAACGGGAATGGCGTCTCCCAATCAGCTTCTTCCTTGGGTGCGCGATCTATTACGTCGCCAGACGGCTTGTTAGCGCTTGAGCGCTTTTCCAGGCCAACGGCTTGCACCTTAAGATTCAAGAAGAAATGCCTAAGAAATTCCGCCGTCCCCCCTCCAATGTCTCCTCGCGCGAAGAAAGCCTGTGGAGCGCCCGCGAAACCGCCCAGCCGCTGGCGGCCAGGATGCGTCCCAGGACGCTCGACGAGTTCGTCGGACAGGATCACCTCCTCGCGCCGGGAAAGTCGCTCAGAGAGGCGATAGAGCGGGGAAGCATCAGCTCGATGGTGTTTTGGGGACCGCCCGGCTCCGGCAAGACCACACTTGGCCGACTGATCGCCCACTACACCGACCGCGATTTCGTCCCTTTCTCGGCGGTAACGGAAGGAATTCCCAGAGTGCGCGAGGTGGTCGGTGAAGCCGAGCAGAGGCTGCAGGTGGGAAGGCGGACGATCCTGTTCGTGGACGAGATCCACCGCTTCAACAAGGCTCAACAGGACGCATTTCTTCCACACGTCGAAGCCGGCACCATCACGCTCGTCGGCGCGACGACGGAGAATCCGTCCTTCGAGCTGAACAACGCGCTGCTCTCGCGGATGCGCGTCTTCGTGCTGAATCCGCTCACCGAGGGTGACTTGGGCGCAGTCGTCGAGCGCGCCCTCCTCGACGAAGAGCGCGGACTGGGCGGACAAAATCTCAAGCTGGATGACGACGCGCGCGAAATGATTACACGCGAAGCGGACGGAGATGCAAGGAGAGCACTGACGGTGCTCGAGGCAGCAGCCGATCACGTCGGCGAGGGCGGTCGCATCACCCAGCAAGTCGCGCGCGATGCGATGCAGAAGCGCTTCGCGCACCACGACAAGAGTGGCGAAGTCCATTTCAACATGTTGTCCGCATACCACAAGTCGCTGCGCGGAAGCGATCCGCAGGGCGCGCTGTACTGGATGGCGCGCATGATCGAAGGTGGTGAGGATCCGATGACGATCTTCCGCCGCTCCATCGCCATGGCGGCGGAAGACATCGGACTCGCGGATCCTCAAGCCTTACAGCTGGCTGTCGCGGCGCGCGATGCGTTTCACATGCTCGGGCCGCCGGAAGGTTATCTGCCGCTCGCTGAGATGGTGATCTATCTCGCCACCTCGCCGAAATCGAATGCGTCATATCGTGGCCTCAATGCGGCGCTCGATGCCGCGCGGGAAACACCTGCAGCGCAGGTTCCATTGCACATTCGCAACGCGCCAACGCGGCTAATGAAGGACCTCGGGTATCACGAGGCGTATCAATACGCGCATTCGGTCCCCGAGGCATACATCCCGCAAGAGTACCTGCCGGAGGAGTTGCGCGGCAGCGTCTTCTACGAGCCTGGACCCTTCGGATTCGAGAAGGAAGTCGCGAAACGCCTCCAATGGT
>JALYYH010000173.1 GCA_030946665.1 Gemmatimonadota bacterium | reverse complement strand
TTTTTCGCTGGGCTCTCATGTTTGCCCAGGATGCCGACGAGGCCGAAGATATCGCTCAAGAGGTATTCGTACGGGTTCATCGTCAGCTGTCGCAGTATCGGTCGGATGGCTCCCTCGAAGGGTGGCTCTACGCAATTACGCGACGAGCCGCGACCCGGCTGCGGCGCACGCAGCGGCGTCGGAAGCGACTGGCGCTCTCTCCCGGGGCGGCGCCCATTCGGGATGTTTACACCACCGATCCGGGGGGCCGGGTCGATCGTCAGCGAGCGGCAATTGTCATTCGAGAGTTGTTTTCCGAGCTCCCTGCCCGGCAGCGGGAAATTTTCGATCTCGTCGATCTTCAGGGCCTATCCCCAGCTGAGGCCGCCGAGCGCACGGGAATGAAGCCCGTGTCCGTGCGGGCAAGTCTATTCAAGGCGCGCTCGACAATTCGCGCAAAATTCCTGGCAAGTCACCCAAGTTACGGGGAGCTGGACAAATGAACTGCGCTGAGGTTCTGACGGCGCTGTCGACCGCATCGCTGAGAGACATGGCGCCCGATTCCGCAGTGATGGTCCACTGCGACACCTGCCCGGATTGTGCGCGTGTGACGACGATTCTGCGCGACAAGGAGTATGAGGCGGCGACCATTCTGAACGGGCTCCCGCCGATGAGCAATCCGATCGCGGTGGCCGAACAATCGATGCTCACCGGCAGGCGCAGGACCATGGGACGCGTGGCGGTTCTGATAACTGGCGGGGCACTGGTGGCGACAATCTGGATTGCCGCCTCGCTGACCATCATACCCGCGCTCAACCTCGCCGATGCGCGGCGCGTGCCCATCCTTCACACGGAGACGATGCAGCTGACCTGTCTCTCACCGCAGCAGGCGGCCGACATCATAAATCCGTACGTCCGCTCACATGGCAGCATTTATTACTTGCCGAGCAGCGGCATCGCGGCAATCACCGTTCGTGGCACTTCGCAGGAGCTCTCGAAATCGCGCGACCTCATTCATGATTTTGAGAGCGACCCCAGCGCGGCATGTCACCTGCTTGCGACTACCAAACCGCCCACTCGGCTTCCGCGGATTTCGGACGTGGAAAACGCGGCCCCCGTTCTCGCCCCCGCTGCGATCCCGCCGGGTCCGAAGACCAAGTAGCCGTTCGGCCGACGGTTCGGAATCCGCGAACCATTCGGCCCCTATAGATGTCTAAGAAGGGCGATGGCGACGGGTCGCCCGCCACTCCAACTAAGCCATCGTGATGAATATTCGTCGTCTGCTACGGTCTCTGGCGGCTATTTCCGCGGTCGTTCCGCTCCTCCGCGCTGGCGGGCAAACTCCGTCTGCTCCGCGTCCCGTTGATACCGCACCTTCTGTCGCCAAGCCGCCGACTGGCGCCACCGTAAAGGTGATGCGAGCGGTCCGTGCGTCAGGCTCGATCGATATCGACGGAAAGCTGAACGAGCCAGCCTGGGCGACGGCCCCTGCCGCTACCGGTTTCACTCAGAGCTATCCCCAGGTGGGAGGAAAGCCGACCGATCCAACCGAGGTACGCGTTCTTTACGACGACGACGCACTCTACGTCGGTGTGCGGATGTTCGACTCGCGTCCCGATTCCATAGCGGCGCAGCTCGCCCGACGCGATGCCGTGGGGATCTACTCGGACTGGCTGCACCTCATGATCGACTCCTACCATGACCGGCGCACTTCATTCCGCTTCTCTGTAAATCCGCGCGGAGTCCAGAAAGATGTTCTCGAGTTCAATGACAACAACGGTGAGGACATCAACTGGGACGCGGTGTGGCAGGTTGCGACCTCAATCGATTCGCTCGGTTGGATCGCCGAGTACCGTATTCCGTTCTCGCAGCTTCGATTCGGGCGGGCCGCAGCTGGAGAGGAGCGGCTGTGGGGAATTCAGATCATGCGCGACATCGCCCGCCGAAACGAGCGCGACAGCTGGTCTCCCTGGAAGACGACAGATCCGGGGTTTGTATCGTTCGAAGGGGATCTCGCCGGCATCGTCGACATTCCCACCCCGCGACGTCTCGAGATCGTACCCTACATCAGCGGCAAGCTCACTCGCGCGCCGGGCGACCGCGCCAACCCGTTTTACCGCTCGAACGATGCGAAGCCGTCCGCCGGCGCCGATCTCAAATACGGCCTCCCCAGCGGGCTGACTCTGACTGCTACTGTAAACCCCGATTTCGGTCAGGTCGAAGTGGATCCGGCGGTGGTGAACCTGTCCGCCTACGAGAGTTTCTTTCCGGAAAAGCGCCCATTCTTCGTCGAGGGCGCGAACATCTTCGCCATCGGCTCGATAAACGGCGGTCCATCCTTCGGGAACCAACAGATATTCTATTCGAGACGCATCGGAAGGTCACCGCAGCGCTTTCCGGATGGACGTTTTGTGGATGCGCCCGGCGCCACCACGATTCTCGGCGCGGGCAAGCTGACCGGCAAGGTCGGGGCGTGGACCGTCGGACTTTTGAATGCCGTCACTGCCGAAGAGAACGCGCGCGTCGTTGATGCAGCCGACGCTCAATCTACGACCGCGGTGGAGCCACTCACCAACTACTTCGTCGGTCGCGTCTCCCGCGAATTTCGAGCTGGCAGCACTATTCTGAGTCTCGGCGGCACCGCCGTGAATCGCAATCTCCACGACACGGTGTTCAAGAACCTGCTGCGCTCGAGTGCGGATGTTGGCAGTCTCGATTTCGAGCTTCGGTGGGCCAATCGCCAATGGGCCCTGACTGGCGCGATCTCGGGATCCTCGATCAACGGCAATCGATCCGTAATTCGGAGCGCGCAGGTCTCGAGCGCCCGCTACTATCAGCGCCCCGACGCGAGTTACCTGAGCATCGATACCGCAGCGAGCTCACTAAGGGGAAACTCCCTAAAACTCGGACTGAACAAATCGGGGACCTGGTCTTTTGCCGGAACGGCGAAACAGGTTAGCCCGGGGTTCGAAGTCAACGATCTGGGCTTCATGGGACGCGTCGATTATCGCAACCTCGGAGCGAGCGGCTCGTACAACAACATCGAGGCGGGCAAGCTGCTTCGGAGCTACAACGTGTATGTAGGGACGAACCACGCCTGGAATTACGGCGGGAACAAGATCTGGACGAGCCTCTTCAATCAGGTCACGCTGAACTTCACCAACCTGTGGACGGTGTACGCCGGCGGTGAGTACGACCCGGGCGCGATCGATGACCGTCTCACCCGCGGCGGCCCTCTCGGCCGCCAACCGACGCAGTACGGAGGATGGACGCAGATCAACAGCGACCAGCGCAAGACGGTTTCCTACAACCTGTACACCGACTATTACGGCGATCAGGATCACGGTTACCAGAAGGATCTGACCTTTGGGGTGGATGTCCGCCCCAGCTCCTCGATACACGTCACCCTGTCGCCGAACCTCGCGCTCTCTCACAACACCATTCAGTTCGTGCGCGGGGCGACAGACCCGCTGGCGACCGCGACGTACGGGCGCCGCTACGTCTTCGGCGATCTCTATCAGACCACGCTCTCCGCGACCACGCGCGTTGAGTGGACTCTTTCCCCGCTTCTCTCGTTCCAGCTTTACGCCCAACCGTTCGCTTCGACTGGTCGCTTCAA
>JALYYH010000061.1 GCA_030946665.1 Gemmatimonadota bacterium | reverse complement strand
TTCCCTTCATGTCGGGAGTGCCGGTCTCCATGTAATCCTGCGCGTCGAAGTGCGAGCGCGTCGTGCTCGGACTTCCGACGGCGTGAACCGGCGCCAGCAATCCGCGGTCGTAGAGCGGCTTGAGCGGCGCGAGCGACGGGTGAAGGCCGAAAAATCCATCGAGATCGATTGCCCCTCCGAGCGCGTTGCGCGACGGCTGCGGTATCGCGATCGAGGGACGCATCGCGTAGTACGCTTTCTCGCCGTGGGGCACAACGATGTTGAGCGCATCTGCCGCTCCGCGCTGGAAGAGACAGATCAGCACCTTGCCCTTTGGCGCGTTGAACAGCTCCATGCCGAACGCCGTTCGCCGTAGAAAGCTCGGGCTCAATCCCATCGTCACGAGCGCCAGCGCGCCCGATTTCACGAATGCTCTGCGTTCCATCTTCGTCTCCTAGTGCCTCTGAAATTCGGGCGAGCCGAGTGCGAGTCCGACGATCTGCGGCAGTCCGGTGAGCTGCGGAACGCTTGCGAATCCTCGGCCCTGCACCGCCGCGCGTCGTCCGCCGGCGTTCTGATTCGGACGAGCGCGTGCACCATCGCCCGCACTACTCATTTCCTGCGCTGGCATCGCGCCAGTATCGGACGTCGTTTGCCGCGGAGCCGCACTCAGCATCACTCCCGCGCTCGTACCCTTCGCGACGAGCGGATGCTCACCTGACATCAGCACTGCGCGCGTATCGGGCGATACCATTCCATTCAGAATCGTGGCGACCACGGCGTCCACCTGCTTTTCGCGGGTGGCCGAGCGAAGCGTGTCCAGCACGGGTAGCGCGCGAATGTCGACACCGGGCAGACGTCCCGCCGCCGCGGACATGCCGAAGTTGATCCGATTCAGGATCGCGCCGGTGTTCATCCAGGCGTCGCCGGTCTCCGGCCAGCCGTTGGGCGCCTGGTGCCCGAAGATCGGCTGGCCGAGGAACGCGATCACCTGCGCGCTACGCGGAGTGCTGTCGGGCGCGGCGTTGAGCGCGCGCATCGCACTCACCACCACCTCGAACGGAGTCTTCACCTTGCTGTGAAACGCCTGCTGCGAGAAAAACTCAGGCGACGTGATGATCGCGCGCAGAACTTCGCGGATATCGCCATCGGTCCTGAGATATACCTGCGCCGCGTGATCGACCAGCGCCTTGGATGGTGAGTCGCTCACGAAGCGACGCGCCAGCTTGAACGAGATGAAGCGCGCCGTCGCCGGACTCTTCGCCAGGATATCCAGCACATCCTCGGCGTCTTCCATCCCGCGGCCAGCCGCTAACTTGTGGCCGAGCACGATTTTCTCGCCCGCGTCATGCACCTGGGGACCGAAGACGAAGCCCCCACCCTGCGCGGGCGGCCTGATCGTCCAACCGGTGAACGCGCGCGCGACGTTGATGACATCCTGCTGGGTGTAGCCGCCGTCGACGCCGAGTGTGTGGAGCTCGAGCAGCTCACGCCCGTAATTCTCGTTGAGACCCTGGCGTTGACGCTGAGGTTGCTGTTGGCGCTGCATCTGCTGCGCGGCACGGATCGCACCCACCGTGACACCCACGCCGCCTCGGCGCATTGGCGTTACGCGAATGCCTCCCACGCCGTTCTGCGGATTGAGAGTTGGACGCGTGCTATCTGCCATGCTGCGCGCGTTGTCGAGATAGAAGAGCATCGCTGGACTCTTTGACACTTCTTCGAGGAGGTCGCGGAATTTGCCGAGCGCGTGGGGACGGATGACGTTCTCGTCGAAGTCGGCGAGGTAGTACGGCTCGGGTCCGCCCTTTTGCGCGTAGATGTTGAAATGATTCTCCCAGAAATCCGTCATCACTTCCTGGAGCTGACGCTCGCTGGCGACGGCGCGCGCGACGCGGGAAGACTGGAGCTGGGTGACGACCTGTCTGGTGAGATTCAACTGCTGGAGCTGCTGTCGCATGGCCATGCTGTCGGCGGCGGTCATCACGCGCGTCGAGTCGGCGCGATCTCTCCGTACCAACTGCCGCTCGCGCTGCTGCTTTGCGTACTGCTGGAGCAATCCGTTCTGATCCTGATGGATCACCGAATAATTCGCGACGAAGCTCTCGAGCGCCGAGTCGTCAATCCTGTCCGGGCGAAGCTGTTGGTCGATCCAGGCATCGAGACCGATTGCCCGCACCTTGAGCGCGTCACCTGGCCGCGGACCAAAAGTCAGGCGACTCAGAGCCTGGATGATCTGTTGATCGGCGGGAAGCTCGCGCACATCGGAGCGCGCGATGGCGATCTTCTTGGGCTTTGCGCCCTGCGCGGACGAGTTTATCGGCGCAAGGCTGAGTAGCGCCGCGGCGATTCCGGACAGTTTTGTGATTCGCATGATCATCCTCTCTGCGTACTGAAGAGTAGACGCACGGGAGGGCAGAAGCGTTAACCCCGGCCCGCGGCGCCCAACGCCGGTGCCAACCTTCCGGCCTGTTCCGCGATCTAATAGGTGTTGCCAAGCTATTGGCTGTCTCTGACCGTCCCCCATGTCCTCGATCTCCGAACGCCTCGCTTCCGCCCTGGGCGGATCCTACACCATTGAGCGTGAGCTCACCGGTGGCGGAATGGCGCTCGTGTTCGTGGGAGAGGATCACGACCTCGACCGCAAAGTCGTCATCAAGATTCTGCCGCCGGAGCTGGCCGCGAGCGTCTCGGCGGAACGATTCCGCCGCGAGATCCTCACCGTCGCGCGGCTCCAGCATCCGCACATCGTCCCGATCCTGAAGGCGGGGGAGCTCGACGGTCTGCCGTATTTCGTGATGCCGTACGTCGATGGCGAGTCACTCGACGCGACGTTGCGGCGCAGGCAAACGCTCGGTGTTCGGGAGACGCTCGGCATCATGAAGGATGTCGCACGGGCGCTCGCTTTCGCGCACGACCGGAGCGTCGTCCACCGCGACATCAAGCCCGGCAACATCCTTCTCGCGTCGGGTTCTGCGACCGTCACCGATTTCGGCGTGGCGAAGGCGCTGTCATCGGCGCGCAGGTCGGGAGAGAAGGGCGCAGGTCTCACCCACACCGGCATGTCCTTGGGGACGATTCTGTACATGGCGCCGGAGCAGGCGGCAGGCGATCCCGATATCGACGGGCGCGCCGACATCTATTCGCTCGGCATCACCGCGTACGAGATGCTTGCGGGCGCGGCTCCATTCGCGCGTCTGAATCCGCGGGAGATGCTGACGGCGCGATTGACGCTTCCGCCGCAACCGCTGTCCGGTGTCCGGAAGGATGTCCCGCCGGGATTCGAGCGGCTGATCGCGCGCTGCCTGGCGATCGATCCCGCCGATCGCCCGCAGACCGCGGCGGCGGTGGTGGAAGCGTTGGAGGATCCGGAGACGATCAGCGCACCTTTCGTCGTGTCGGGATCAACCCCTGTACGTCGTGGAGGTCGGGCGGTCAAGCGGACAGTGATCGGGGCGCTCGCGCTGGTCGGTGCGGTTGCAGTGAGCGCGGGGATTTATACCCGCACGCATCCGAACACTGCGTCGGCGCTGACGGAGAACAGAGCCACGGCACACGCGGCGAATCTTGGCGTCATGGCCGTCCTTCCGTTCGTCAACCTCGGCGCGGATTCCAGCAACGCGTATCTGGCGACCGGTCTCACGAACGCGATCGCCGGGAAGCTGATGAAGACGCCGGGTCTCCGAGTGCTCGCTCCCGGTCGTCCGCGGTCGGTGAAGCGCAGTAGTGATTCGACCAGCACCGCGTGGGTCGAGGCTCGGCTCGTTCTCGAGGGAACGGTGGAGCGCGTCGGAAATCGTCTGCGCGTCACCGCGCGTCTGAGCAGCACCGCCGACGATGTCATGCAGTGGGCTGATGTCTACGACCGCGACGTCAAAGATATTTTCTCGGTTGAGGACGAGATCGCCGGTGCGATCGTGGGGTCGGTAACGTCGATGGCGGGGCAAGCAAAGACGTAGAGCGAAAAGGCAGCGTGTGGAATGTTCACGACATCCGGCCTTGCAGCAGACGAGCGCCCGTGTTAATGAACACTTATCGTCGCCCGTCGGAGTCAGCCAAGAAGCGTATTCTCGTGCGCCCGTTTAGTCGGTGGGTGCAGCTGAACTAAGGCGTTAGGTCGACAACACCCATGCGAACGAAGATCCGACCCTTTTGCTTGATTACGCTGTTCTGTGCGTGCCGCTCCGAGCAGCCGGCTCAGCGTATTGTACCCCCGACCCAATCCGCCAAAGCTATGGCTCGGGATACGGCAGGGTTAGCTGCCGAGGCCGATTCGGTGCTGGATACGGCGAGGGAGGATAGCCCTGGGGTAATGTTTACCTCTCGTGGCGACACACTATCAGGTTTCGATGGCGTGATCGTCGCTGCAGATAGTTCTGGCACGTACGCACTTGAGGTTTACTCGTTAAACGGCGTTCGATACGCTCGAATAAAGCGAGCCGTAGGACGAACGCCGGACCGATATCCAGTCTGGTCTACTCGCGCCCGATCACTGTTCCCTCTTACTACCGCGACGCAATCTGTTGTCAGAGGCTGTCGCATAGGTGGCAATGAGGATCCATTCATTTTCGGGGTAGCGCCGATCCACGCGGACGTACCCGACTGGCATCCTACGCGTATGTGGAAGTTTGATCGTAACAGCGAAACCATCAGTGAAGTATCTCCGGCAGGAACGATCTGCTCACGGATGCTTCGCGAGGAGTGATTTACGGCTATCATCTACCTCGCCTGCCAGCGCGCCAACGACGCGACGCTGACTATCAGTAAGCGCTCAGGCGGCGTCCGTCCGCTAGTGCCTCGCCGCTTGCCAACGGCGATTCCACCTGTCCATCCCGGTGAGATGCTTTTGGCCGTTCAAAGGACGCCGAGCGGATTGCGAAGCTCTCGCCCCTTCCTCGGGCGAGCTAGCCAGATTTCTTCCCGCTGCCATCTAACTGGGCATTAGCTGGACTTGCTGACGATTTGGAGTTAAGGAGAAGGTCGGGTGAAGTTCGAAGTCCTGGGCCCGATTGAGCAAACGGCAGTTATCGCACACTGCCCCAGGCTCAGCGTTCGTGCATTCCTGATCAAGGCCTACGGTCCTGGACGCTGGCGAAAGACGATCTCGTCCGCGTCGTGGATGAAGTGGGCGAGGACTATCTATTAGAGCGCCGCAGCTGAACTTGGGCGTTAGTGGACGAGACGCAGGCTTCTGGAGAGGAGATCTTATGGCTGGCGTGAATGCCGCAGCTCCCGACGTTTCTGCGCCTCGGTCGACACGTAGCTGGCCCCGATGCATTGCGCTGACGGCACTACTTGTGGGATTTTTTGACTTCATCCAAAGTTACCTTCTCTTCTCTCTCGCAAGACACCATCCCCCGATCGGAGTATTGCAGGGCCCGGCGACTGGTGTTCTCGGGCGCGCAGCGATGCAAGGCGGCTCACGCACGGCAATACTGGGGACCGTGCTCCACCTCGCCATCGCATTTGCATGGACGGCTGCCTTCGCTCTTGTCTACCGCAGTCAGCCCGTGCTACGATGGCGAACGCGAACTTTAGCGGGCCTTCTCGTCTGTTCGGCGGTAGCTGGCGTCGTCGTTTGGCTCACTATGAACTGGATCGTTCTCCGATTCAGTCGCGCGCACTACTATTCGCTCTCTGAGTCTTACTTGGTGGCTGCTCATCGGTCACATTCCATTCGTAGGTCTTCCGCTCGTCTGGGGCATTTCGCGACTTGCACCGGATGCCGTTGAATCTCGCATCGCCGCCACCTAACGAACGGTGCAGACTGACAAGCACTTTTCGGATGCGGCCTCGCCGCAATTGTGATATGTGCTTGCAGCTGAACTAAGGCGTTAGACAGCGAGAAATTGATGACTAAACGGCTCTCTCGTTTCAGTTCTCTTATAATCGTTGGCGCTGTTGCCGCGCACTCGCTTGTGGCGCAAACGCCTTCCCCATCGGTGAGCCCAGGGTTCGGTGTCGATACCGCGATTGCCGATGTCCGGGACGTCTTTTCACTCGTGCGCGCGTATCTCGCAAAACCGGACTCCTCCGCGCGGGCTCGAGGCCTGTGGAGCACTGCAACGAATTTCGATCGGACGCTTGGCGACATCACCGCTTGGCAGGTGAATCAAGGATTCCCAGCCACCGTCATCGGAGTCATTCCGGCTATCCCGGGGGACAGCGTCTACATTGTCAGGATTCTATACGCGCAGGCCGACTCCACCGGGAAGGTCTCCCCGCTAGCGCTGCAGCGCCTCTATGCCGTCCGCGAGGGTGGAGCTCCTTACTCCTTTCGATTGGCGGCTGCATTCCCACGCGTGAGGACGGAATGGGAACAGCGGTCGAAAGGCCCGCTGACTTTTTGGTACGTTCCAGGACAGCGCCCGAATCCTGCTCGTATTGACGACGCGGGTTGTTTTGTCGACTCGGTGTCCGCGCTCTTTAGCGTGCCGGTGCCTCGACACCTGGATGTCATCGTCGGGAGGTCAATGGACGACGTCCAACGCGCTATTGGTCTTGATTTTTTCCCCGAGGCCTCAGGACCTGGACAACGCAGTGGCGGGCTCAACCTCGGTTTCATCATTTTGAGTGGAAATCCCGCGATCGGTGAGGCGTATTTTCACGAGCTCGTTCACTCCATCCTGGGGCCTTCGCTTCCAGCCGGGAGCAAATTGCTTTCAGAGGGAGTCGCAACATGGCTCGGCGGCTCTAGGGGTCGTTCACCGCGGGAGATGTATGCACTCTTGCGTCGCTATCAGGTTTCCGATTCGACGCTCACCCTTTCGCGACTGATTCGATCAGACTTCCAGGATCCGGACGCCGATCGGTCCACTAACCTTCTCTATGCAAGCGGAGCGTTAATTTCGGATTCAATCTATCGTAAGGGAGGCATCGCTGCACTTCGCGGCGTATACCGACTGAAGGGAGATCCTGAGTCACTAATTCGCGCCATCTCGGTGGCGCTTGGTTTCTCCAGCGCCGACAATCGATCGCTCGATAACTGGTGGAGAGCCGAAGCACAACGGGCGGCACGCGACAATTGAGGTGTCGAGTTGCCTTGACTTGTGCATCTCCCGCCCGCCTGTCTAAAGAACGTTGCAGCTCACAAGCACTTTTCGGATGCGGCTAAGGCGCCGCCTAACGAACATTGCAGCAGGCGGGCCTTTGTCAATCGTTGGGTTGATCGCTTTCCCGATCGTTGTTGATGCAAGCTCCGTCTCGCTTCATTGTTAAGTCGCCGGCAGCTGAACCTGGACGTTATACGGCCACATGCATCGACCACAAACATTCTTAAGCGCTCTCGCCGAGGTCAGCGGACACTATGGCTGAAAAGAAACCAGCAAAGAGGGACTCGCCCAAATCCGCCAAGAGCGCCACCGCGATTGGCAAGGGGTCCAAGGGATTCACGGACGAGGAACGAGCAGCGATGCGGGAGCGCGCCCAAGAGCTGAAAGCCGCCGCGCGCGCGGGAAAGGCGGGCGATGAAAGTGCCGTGCTGGCGAAGATCGCCGCGATGCCGGCACCGGATCGAACCATGGGCGAGCGGCTCCATGCCATCATCAAAACCAGCACGCCAGGGCTCTCGCCGAAACTCTGGTACGGGATGCCCGCGTATGCCAAGGACGGCAAAGTCGTCTGCTTCTTCCAAGGCGCGCAGAAGTTCAAGACGAGGTACGCAACGCTCGGCTTCACCGACCAGGCGACCCTTGACGAAGGCCACATGTGGCCGACCGCCTTCGCGCTCAGGGAGTTGACCCCCGCCGACGAGTCAAGGATCGGCGCGCTCGTCAAGAGAGCAGTGAGCTGATGACTCTTAACCCCCTTCTTCGTGGAGCGCCGATTCCTGTTCGCTTTCTCCGCGCACAGTACGCCTCAACTTGGCATCGTTGGCGCCTTTTTTTCCTCCTTGCGATCAACCTTCATCCGCCATCGAGGAGCTGTGAGACGAGCATTTCGAGAAGGATATGACTCAAATGGCGGGCAGTCCCGCTCGAACCCGTAACGCCGCCCAGGATCGTTGCAGTTGCGGGCAGGCACCTCTGTCTCCACGATGCGAACCAGTTCGGTCGTTCCAATAGAGATTCGCACGGCGCGCCTTCGCTTACGTCGATGGCGAGCCGAAGACGCAGCGGATCTGCAGCCCGTGCTGGAGGCGAACAGGGATCATCTTGCCCCGTGGATTCCGGCGCGCGTGGCTATGCCTGCACCCGTTCCGATCCTTGCCGAGCGGTTAACTGGATTCGCAGCGGACTTTACTGCCGATCGAGAATGGCGCTTTGGCATGTTTTCAGTTCGGAACGGCAAGCTGTTGGGTGAGGTTGCATTATTTCCGCGGGCGGCTAAAGGACGGGTTCCATTTGCCGAGTCTGACCGTGTCGAGCTGGGGTACTGGTTGCGCGTCGATGAGACAGGTCAGGGATTTGTTACTGAAGGTGCGAGCGCGCTACTTGGTGTAGCGGCGCACATCCCGCGGTTTTCGCGGGTGGAAATCCGCTGCGATGCTCGCAATGCTCCGAGCGCGGCGGTCCCACCGCGCCTCGGCTTCACGCTCCTCGCTACAGTCGCGGAGGCGAGGGTCGCGGGTGATAATAGGGACATGCAAGTGTGGGTGACAGAACTCTCCCACATCCGTGTCCCGAACTTCTAACCATCACATGGCTCTACCATCTGAAGTTATTGATAGCCCTCGCGCGTCGCGGATGTCCGCTCGTGCAATTACCGCGACGACTCTCCTTCTCGATCGATCCATCGCCGTCGTTCACCGCGATCAGGCGTCGCGACCCGCATTCCCATTTTGACGGAGGACCGTATGCCCCACGGCAAAATCTGTTATCTGGAAATTCCGGCGAAGACCGCCGAAGTCTCCGCCGATTTCTATCGCACCATTTTCGGTTGGAAAGTTCGGAAACGGGGAGATGGGGAGCTGGCTTTTGATGACACCGGTGGCGTTAGCGGGACGTGGGTAAAGGAGAGCGATCGGACACCCGATGAGCGCACGCGCACGTACATCATGGTAGATGACATCTCTGACTCTTTGAGGCGGATCGAGGCCGAGGGTGGACGGGTGGTGACACGTCGTACCGCTATCGGTTCGGGAATGGGCGCCTTTGCGGTGTTCGCTGATCCCGTGGGGAACGAGTTCGGTCTATACGAGGAACCACGTCCCTGATGAAGCGAGTGTGACTCGAATGGCAAACTATGTCTTCTATGCAATCGCCATTGGTATGGGCGCAACGCTGATCATGGACCTTTGGAATCTGTTCCTGAAGCGTACGTTCAGCATTCCATCGCTCAACCTCTGTCTGCTCGGACGCTGGCTTCGACACATGCCGGGGGGCACTTTCAGGCATGCGAGCATAAGCGCCGCGCCACAGAAATCCTTTGAGTGCACGGTTGGCTGGATTGCCCACTACACCATTGGTGTCGTGTTCGCGCTCGTGTTGGTCGCTCTTACATCAGGTGACTGGCTTGTGCGGCCAAGTCTGCTCCTTGCGCTGCTCTACGGCATTGGCACCGTAGTGTTTCCGGTCTTCATCATGCAGCCGTCGCTCGGCCTCGGCATTGCTGCCTCAAAAACGCCTAAACCAGCGCAGGCCAGGCTGAAGAGTCTTGTAACGCATACCGTATTCGGAGTCGGGCTTTATCTAAGTGCACTTGGCGTCAGTTACATGCTGCGGGTTCATGCTTGATGGCTGCGCAGTCCGGACCAGCTCGTGCGGCAATTTATCCGACCCGAGCTGATGTCGCACCTCGAGTTGGTTGCCTTGATTGTCCGGGACTACGACCCAGCGATCGATTTCTTTGTGAATGTCCTGCAGTTCGAGCTCGTGGAGGACATTCCCTCGTTGACCAATGATGGTCGCCCGAAGCGCTGGGTGGTGGTTCGCCCTGTCGGCGGTGCTACCGGTATTCTGCTCGCACGCGCCGACGGCGAGCATCAAGTGTCGGTCGTTGGCGAACAGTTCGCCGGTAGGGTTGGTCTATTCCTGCGCGTTGATGATTTCGAAGCAGCGCACGCGCGGATGATCGCCTCGGGTGTCAGATTCGTCACCGCTCCGCGTATTAAGCCGTATGGACACGTAGCGGTATTTCTGGATATCGAGGGAAACCGTTGGGATCTGCTCGGTCCGCGACTGACACCTGACGATGATTGCACAGCCAGTCGTTGATATCCCGCCGCTGCGGTGTCCGACGTGCGGCATGTGCACGAATGGTTCGGGCCGGCGGGGTTCACGACCACGACGCACGAGTCCGACCTCGTGCGGAGCAAAACCCAATTCGTCCTGTTGGGAACTGATTCACGAGGTCACACGCCGGGATGGCTCGCAACGCGATCGGAGACGTTTCAGCGAGTTGCCGCCAGGACTGCGCAGACACCACTATTGGATTGCGCCCTGAGCGCGCATCGTTAGGTGTGCTTGCAGCTGAACCAGGGGTTAGGAAGACCAAAGGAGTCTCGAATGACCGAGAACGAAAATATCGTCCCCCTTAACATCGACGAACTCATCGACTACGATGCCCCACTGAGCGATCGGCAGTTCCACCGAAAGCTCGAATCCTATCGGGCGGAACGAGACTTCTATAAGCATCTGACGAGTCTGAGCACCGCCTCCGTCGTGTTGATCGCAACGTTCCTCGAAAAGGCATTCCCAAGCGCGGAATGGAGGGATCTGGTGAACGTATCGCTGGGGGCATTCGCTGTTTCTGTGGTAGGTTGCGCCACCATGTACGCACTGGCAGTGCTAGACACGGACTCCGAGCTGAGTCTTCACAAGCAAATGCCAACTCGGTGGGTATGGTGGCTTCCGATAACCGCTGGACTCGGCGGTTTTTTCGTGGGAATTGCATCGCTCGCAGCCTTTGCAATGCACAATCTTTCCTGAACCCTGACGGAATATCCTCAACCTCCACCCATCGATGTCAAATGCTCCGATCCTTTAGCGGGGTTCTTCTGGCCTTGATCGCGGCGTGCGCGGCACCCGCCGCCGACTCAGTGCGGAGCACGCTTCGGCTAACCGCAGCCGATGAGCGCGCAATTCGCGCTGTCGATTCCGCGTACGTGACAGCGTGGTTAGGCGACGACACGACAGCGGTGCTCGCCACGCTCGCACCTGACGCGATTCTGATGCCGGCGGGCCAGCATCCCCTTGCCGGCACCGATGCGATCCGCGGCTTCTGGTGGCCGGTGGATGGATCACACACAAGAATTCTGACCTTTACTCGCCAGCTAAAACGAAGTCGACGGTCGCGGAGAGGTGGCGTGGACACGGGGCACCGACTCGCTCACATTCGCTTATCGCAAGGGCACATCGCCGGGTAGTACTATGGGCAGCCGTTCCATGACGCTGGCAGTGCTGCAGCGGCAGACAACCGGAGAGTGGCGCATCAGCAGGATGATGTGGGCAACAAGGACACACTGACGGCTATCCGAATGAGTGATGATCTGCCCGCCGATCCGTCCGAAGCCTCGCTACACGATTGTGAGGCAGCGCTTCGGCAGGCTCAACTCGCCAGCGATGTGCGAGAGCTCGCTCGGCTCGTAGACGACGCACTTGTCTTCACTGGACCCAACGGCGCGGTCTACTCCAAACAGGATGATCCCCTGGATGCTCACCGGGGTGGCCTCGTGCGCATCAATCGTCTCGAGCCAAGCGAGGAACTCATCCAGCGGTTTGGACACGTCGCCGTGGTCAGTGTGCGGATGGAGATGAGCGGGACATTCGAGGGTCAGGCCTTTTCCGGACCTTTCCGATACACGCGTGTCTGGCGCGCACAGGGGGATAGTTGGCGCGTCGTTGCCGGACACGTGAGCGCAGTACTCGCGTGATTCACTTGCCTCAACACACAACCTGGAGAAAATCAATGACCGAACCGTCGCCGGAGAGACGTTCCATTACGACGCCAATGATGATCATCGGCTTCGTGGCAGGTGTGATCACGGTATTGCTGGTTTTGCGTTATGTCTTCTGATGGATTTCGGACCTCCATCATCTGAGTTCAACCCATTAGCGCGTACAGACAAACGGGCATCAACAACAGGAGAGTTCGTCATGGCCAATCAGGATCCCTTCGTCGAACGCGCACCCCGTGACGCCCGTATCAAGCCGCTAGCGATCATCGCCGTCGTCGCAGTAGCGTACTGGGTTCTACAGCACACAGGTCTCGCCCCCTTCCCGCATACCGCCGACGACTTCGTCGGCGGCTTCGCGGTTGGCACTGGGATCGCGACGGCCGGTCTCTGGATACGATCGCCACGGTAGCCCGCTAGGCCGTAGCCGCAAGCTCGTTCGACTCCGCCGTCGCAGGATCGATGTTCGTCGCTACGCTTTCGTTTGGTGCGCCCGGGGCAGCACATTTAGAGTGTGTCGACGCTGCGCTTCAAGATCTCGATGTCGCTCGACGGCTTCATTGCCGGTCCCAACCAGAGCGTGGACAACCCGCTCGGCGTCGGTGGCACTCGTCTGCACGAGTGGGCCTTTGCGCTGGCGATATTCCGCGACGAGCACGGAATGGAAGGCGGTGAGGTCAACGAAAGCACCGCGGTGATTGAGGAGGCGCGTGCCAACATCGGCGCCACCGTGATGGGACGCAACATGTTCGGCGGTCATCCCGGCGGCTGGAATGCGAAGAACCCATGGGACGGTTGGTGGGGGGTAAACCCGCCGTTCCATCATCCAGTGTTCGTGCTCACGCATCACCCGCGCGCGCCACTGGTGCTCGAGGGCGGGACGACATTCACCTTCGTCACCGACGGTATCGAGTCAGCTCTCGATCAGGCGCGCAAAGCAGCCGGCCGCAAGGACGTATCGCTCGCAGGCGGAGCGAAAGCGGCGCGGCAATATCTGGAAGCAGGCCTCGTCGACCAGATGGACATCAGCCTGGTGCCGACGCTGCTCGGCAGCGGCGAACGGCTCTTTGAGAGCTGCGGCGACGACATGCACGGTCTCGCGCTCGTACGAACGGTGGCGGCGCCGGGGGTAACGCACCTCAAATTCGCGCGTTTCCAACCGTATACTTCAGCAGTCCAATAGTAGAGCCCCAAAATCCTGCAGGAACGGTCTAGTCCGCTTCTGTAGTTCGTCACGTGTACTGGCGCGGCGGCGCCGTTGGTTGAGGAGCAGAGAGTGGGCCTGGGCAAGTATCTCACGAACGGACTTATCGGCGCTTTCGCCCTGATCCTGGCCGGAGCGCGCTTGATTCCCGGAACGGACTCGCATCCCCCGCGGCTGCTAGGGGTAGCGACTCTGATGGCTGGGACTCGCTCGGGGATTCCAGTTAATGAAACACCGGTGAGCGCTCTTCTGGCCAGGAGCAGTGCCGCGGTTCGCGCCCTCGCGGCGGCCGTGCGTCCGCTCAGTCATCCCAAGGCCCTCGAGACCGCTTTCCGCAGCTATTTCGCCTACCTGGCGGCGCATCCCGGCGAAGTGAAGAAGCCGGTGCTGTACTTCGTCGATTACGGTCTGCCTAGCACCGAGCCGCGCGGATATGTGTTCGACATGCAGGCGCTCAAGATTCTCGAGGGTCCCTTCGCGGTCGCCCACGGCCGTGGATCGTCGCGGACGCAATACGGTGTCCCGACCCGCTTCTCGAATGCACCGGGAAGTGCCGCGACTTCGCTCGGACTATACCTCGCCGAGAACACCTACGACTTCCACGGCCACACCGGTGGACGGTCGTACAGCTCCATCGGGCTACGCCTGAGAGGCGTGTCCGAGAGTTTCAACGACAACGCGCTCGCGCGTGGTGTCGTGGCCCACGGTGCACCGTATGTGACGGCGGACAGGGCCGGACGGAGCGAGGGATGTCCCGCTATGGAACAGGACCGCGCTCAGCGCGTGCTTCCGGAGCTCGCCGACGGCGGCATGGTGTTTCTCTTCGCGCCCGATCAGCGGTGGATGGCGTACGACCCGTGGGTCGGCGCCAGCACCAACTAGATCTACAACCGCTTTTCCAGGCAGACGCTCGTCCCGGGCGACAGCACATACTCGCCGTACGCCGCGATCGAGGTGAATCCAGCGCGCCGATAGAGAGCGAGCGCTTCGGCAGACCGAGTCCCGGTCTCCAGCACTAGTCGATCGAGACCCAAACGGCGCGCTTCGGACTCGAGCCGATCGAGCAATGCCCGCCCGATTCCTTTCCCCCTCATGTTTTGCGCGACATACATCCGCTTGAGCTCTCCGACACGCGGACCCAACTCGCGAATCAGGGCGGGCTCGCGCAGGCAACGGACGGCGCCGCACCCGATTGGACGTCCGTTCCAGCGGGCGACGATGAAAACACCGGCGCCGGGTGCGACTTCAGCCGGATCCAGCTTGAAGTGGGTCGCACCAGGCTCAGGGTAGTCGGCGGAGAGCTCCGCATTGAGGTCGGTAATGAGCGCCCTCGCGACGGCGCTCGTCAGCGCCTCAGGTACGATCTCCAGCCCACTCGGCGCTCGGTGCTCGGCCCCATCACGCATCTCGTCCTCGAACCGCTGTGTACCCATAAGCAAGACAGATTGACTTGAATCTAAATGCGGAGGCATTGTTCCCTGACAATGAATCGAATCCTCAAATTCGTCGCGCTGGCCATCCTGGCGACCGGAGCAGCGGTGGCCTGCAAGACCTATCTCCCCAGTTCGCCCCGGATCTCGCCCACCGGACTCGGCTACGTCGCGCCTCAGACGCCGCGCAACGTTCCCGACGACGGGTGGACTGATCCTGCTCCGCACCGCGCACTCGGCGTGAATGTCGCGCCGGACGTGCGCCTCCACGTGCTCGACTTCGGCGGCACCGGAACTCCGCTCGTTTTTCTCAGTGGCATCGGCAACAACGCGCACGTCTTCGACGACTTCGCGCAGCGATTCACGCGGGCTCACAGAGTCATAGCGATAACTCGTCGCGGATTCGGTGAGTCATCCCATCCATCCGGTGGGTACGACCAGCCAACGCTTGTCGCCGACATTCACGCCGTGCTCGACACGCTTGGCATCTCGCGCACGTTGCTCGCGGGCCATTCCATCGGCGGATACGAGATCACCCATTTTGCGGCCAGGTATCCCGACCGTGTCATCGGTCTCATCTATCTGGATGCGGGGTATGATGCTGTCGCTGCAGATTCGATACAGCGCGCCTTTGCTCCTTCGCTCGCTATCCTGTCGACGCTCCCGCATCCGCCCGCGATACGGCAGGTGATGCCGGAACCCGAAGATTCAGCATCACCGAAAGCTGCATGGGCTTACCGGCAGCGCGTCGGACTCATCGACAATACGGAATCAGCGGTGCGCGCCGCGTACTTCTATGAAGGATTCAATCCCTACCTCGGCAACTACAATCCGGCGCCCGCAAAAATCGAGGCAGCCATCGCCGCAGGCGAGCGCACTCCCTTCGCCAGGGTCCACGCGCCCGCGATTTTCATTTTCGCAGGGCGCGACTCGGTGAGGTATCAGCCGGCCGGGATACAGGAGTGGATCGGAGAAGATCCCGCGCGACGCGAAGCTGTTCAGCACGCGCTCGACATCGTCGGACCTGTCAACCGGGCGCAACGTGAATATGTCTCTCACGAGCTGCGTGGTTCGCGAATGGTGACCATTCAGGGTGCGAGGCACCTGATTTTTCTGACACACCCGGATCGGGTCGAGCGCTATATGAACGAGTTCATGGCCGCCTTGCGCTAGTCGTCAGCGACGCGGCGCTATCACTTGCCCGCTCCAGCGCCGGCCCGAGCTGGGCGGGCCCTGGGAATGCTCAGCGTCTTCCAATCGCCCTGCGCGAAATATCGGGCGAGGTAGACGATTTGCCCGACGTGGTACGCCGCGTGTGTTACGGATCTGTTCAGGGCCTCGACGACGAGCATCTCTTCGCTCCGAATGCGTATCGTGCGCTCGAGATCGTCCGGTGTCAGTGCCTCGATCGAGCCAATGGCGATTCCCCATGCCTCGTTCCACCCGCGTAGCAGCTGCTCCCGCGAAACACGCCTCGCGCTCTCGAACTCCGTGTCCCGGTTGCGATCCGGCTTCTCACCGTCGGATGTGAGGAAGTCGCGAAAGCGTGAGCGGAGATTGCCGGCCATGTGCTTGACGATGATCGCGATGCTGTTGGAGTTCTCGTCGAGCTCCCGATTCAGGTCTTCCTCTGACTCGACCTGCTCGATGGCGCGCTCGGCCATCTCCTTGTAGGTGCGGTAAGTACGAACGGTGTTCCGAAGATAGGCGTCGCCGAGTTTCGTAGTCATGATAGCTCCGATGTCAGTCACAATGATCCTGGGAATCAACCGCCGGGTTCCCTCATGATCAAGCTCTTGCCGTCAGCGCCCTCGCGCCGCACAATGGAACAGCAAGGAGAGGCACATGATACGCGTATCTGTCGCCGCGGCCGCGGTTCTTTTCGCTGTTCCCACTTTGTGCGCTTCTGCGCAGGAGCACGCGCATCCGCCGGGCGCGGCGACTGAAGATTTCGGCACCGTCCACTTCGCTACGTCGTGCAGCCCCGAGGTCGCGCCTCAGTTCGATCGCGCCGTTGCGCTGCTGCACTCTTTTGAATTCGGAGCGTCGATCCGGACCTTCAACGAGGTGCTCGCCATCGATCCCACCTGCGCGATGGCACAGTGGGGGATCGCGCTCAGCCGATGGAGCAATCCGATGGCGGCTGGAAACCGGTCCGCCGCGCAGCTGCGGCAGGGCAGGCAGGCCGTTGACGCGGCAATGCGACTTGGAGCCAACGCACCTGAGCGCGAGCGCGGTTACATACGCGCCGTCGGCATGCTCTACGACGATTTCGAGCACAAAGATCAGCGGACGCGAATCGTCGCCTACGAGCGGGCGATGAACGACCTGGTGATGCGTCAGCCCACCGACACCGAAGCGATGATCTTCTACGCGATCTCACTCGCCGCGTCGGCACCGCCGACGGACAAGACCTACGCTAATCAGCTCAAGGCGGGCGGTATTCTCGAGGCGCTCTGGGCGAAGCAGCCGAATCATCCCGGAATCGCGCACTACATCATCCACAGCTATGACTATCCGCCACTCGCCGACAAGGCCCGCGCAGCGGCGCAACGCTATGCGAGCATCGCTCCGTCCGCCGCGCACGCTTTGCACATGCCCTCCCACACGTTTACCAGAGTCGGCATGTGGGAGGAATCAGTCGCCGCGAACAAACGGTCGATGAAGGTCGCGCTGAGCTCCGGCGCCCTCGCAGAAACATTGCACGCTTCCGACTACGCGATGTACGCCTATCTGCAGCAGGGGAAGGAATCCGAAGCAAAGGCGATTCTCGACGGACTACCGTCGATCGCGGCGCGATTCGACCCGAACACTGTTACTGGTGCCGCTCCGGGCTCAGCGGGCGTGTTCGCACTCGCGGCGATTCCGGCACGCTGGGTACTGGAGCGAGGCGCGTGGGCGGAAGCCGCCGCGCTCGAGCCCAAGGCCAGCGCGTATCCCTACACGGAGGCGATGACCTACTTCGCCCGCGCACTCGGCGCGTCGCACACCGGAGATCTCGCCAAGGCACGGGCCTCCATCGATTCGCTGGCGTCGATTCAACAACGGTTGAGCGCGAAGGGTGAAGCCTATTGGGCGGAGCAGGTGGCCATCCAGAATCTCGAGGCTCGGGCGTGGCTCGATCTCGCCGAGAAGAAGGAGACCGAAGCACTGGGGGAGATGCGCGAAGCAGTCGCGCGTGAGGAGGCGACGGAGAAGAACGCGGTGACGCCAGGGCCACTCGCGCCGGCGCGTGAGCTGCTCGGCGATATGCTGACGCAGCTACATCGCCCCGTCGAGGCGAGCGCGGAATATCGTGCTACTCTGGAGAAGGAGCCGAATCGCCGGCACTCGCTCCTGGCATCGGGTGGCGCTAAGTAAGAAAAAACACGGAGGCAAATGCTGCGATCACGGCTGCAGCCTGAAGCGCCAGAACCTGCAGGGCCGGGCTCGGATTCCGTGGCAGCCACTTCAGCGCGAAAAACCCGATGAGCGGAACCTGTCCAGCCATCAGGAGCTGAAAGAGGTGTGCTGGCGTCCCTTCATCGACTTCATGGACAATGCCGTATACGGCAAAGTGACCGAGCACGATCGCCAAGGCGATCAGTGACATCGTCAACGGAAGAAACGCGCTCGGCTCCTTTAGCAATGACCGACTTATCACAGCTCCTCCTCGCATCTGCCCGGATAGTCCTGATCGCAAAGTACTTTGCAAAGCAATGTATCTCGGATGGGACGGCAGTGCAAGAGTGAACCAAGAGTCGATCTGCCGAGTGACGGCAGCACGAAGCGTCAGATTACAAAAGGGGAGAGTATGCAAAAATCACTATCGAAGGCGCGTGCCCGTCAGGAGCTGGTCGACAGACTGGAGCGGCTGAAGCCCGACTCTACCCCGCTGTGGGGAAGGATGACCGCACCGCAAATGCTCGCTCACGTGGCGGACTGGATGCTGATGGCGGAGGGAGAGCTCGAGGTGGCGGCGAAAAAACTGCCCGTGCGCTACCCGCCGCTCAAGCAACTGCTCATCTACTGGCTTCCATTCCCCAAAGGACTACCGACCGCGCGAGAGCTCGTTGGCAGGAAACCCCGCGAATGGGCGATCGAACGCGCGGCGGTGCGCCAGCATGTCCAGGCGTTCGAGAACCTGAGTGCGAAATCGACCTGGCCCGAGCATCCGGCGTTCGGGAAGATGACCCGGAGCGCGTGGTGCGTGCTCGCTTACCGCCATACGGACCACCATTTGAGGCAGTTCGGGATTTGAGTTGGCCGCTCGGTTAGCCGTTCCCGATCATTCTCCTCGAATCGACAACGCATGGTGGAACACATTCCGCGGGTCGTATCGCTTTTTGATTCGCTGTAGTCGCGGGTAGTTCTGCTTGTAGTACAGCGTGTGCCACGGCACGCCCGATGTATTCAGTGCCGGATCGGCGAGATCGACGTCGGGATGATTTATGAAGCTGCCGCCATAACTATCGTTGGGCACCGGGACGCCGCCGGTATCCGCAAACAGATCCCGGTAGAAAGCCCGCACCCATATGAGATTCTTTGCCTCGTCCCGCGGATCCACCCAGCCGGTGTTGCACGCGATGTCGAGAATCGAATCGCGCTGGCACGCGGCGGTCGCATCGCGCGCGCCGGTATTGATGCGACCGCCATAGGTGGCGAGCCCCAACAGTCCACCCCTGATGTCGTGGTCGGTGCGGGTCAGGTAATCGTAGGCGACAGCGATCTGACGATCGGTGAACCGCTTTTTCAGCAGCGCGTCCTTCACCTTTGCACTCACACCGCCTGGCGGCATTGCGAACAGATCGGGAAACGGGTTCAGTGCGAACTCGAGCCAGGACATCCGCGTCAGCTCACGATTCTTGGGCGCGCCGACCCCTTCGCTCAGTGCGGCGAGATGATCATCAACCTGCCGCTCCGCCGCCGCGCCGGCGGTGCTCACACCACGGGCGATGATCTTTCCGAACTGCTTTCGATGAAGCTCGAGAAGAGTCCAGAGAGATGCGAACGAGGAATCGGCGTCACTGTTTCTCTCGCACCAGATCCCGTGATTTCTGACGAGTCGCAGGAAGGACGGCTCGTCGATGTCGCTCCAGCTCCATTCCGCGTTGAAGGTGATGATCGATTCTGGCGCGCGGGGCAAGACTCTGGCTGGATCATCGCCGGATGCGCCGGGTGATCTGAACCAGTACCGCGTGACGATGCCGAAGTTGCCACCGCCGCCGCCGGTGAGGGCCCACCAGAGATCGTGATGAGGGTCCGACTTCTCTCGGGTCGCGACGATGCTGCTCGCGCGTCCGCTCTCGTTCACGGCGACGACCTCGACCGCGTGCAGATAATCCGCTGCGAGGCCGAGTTGTCGGCAGAGGAAACCAAATGCGCCGCCGGCCACGTGCCCGCCCATGCCGATCTCCGGATACTCGCCGAGCGGTATAGTCACTCCCCACATCTCGAACAGCGCACGGAACGTCTCGCCAACCGTGGCGCCGGCCTCGACGGCGACCGCGCCCATATTCGCGTCGTAGTACGCGCGCTTCATCGGCGAGATATCGATGATCACCCGCACGTCTGGATCAGAGACGAATCCCTCCAGGCAGTGCCCGCCGCTTGTCACGACGACACGTCGCCCTTCCCTCACCGCATCCGCTACCGCCGACACCACCTGCTCGGTCGAGTTGACCAGTTGAACGTAATCCGGATTCGCGCGGAAGCGCTTGTTGAAACGCTTGTCGACGACCGTGGCATAGCGCGGATCGCCGGGTCCTATTCTGGGGATGTCAGGCATTCTGCTGAGGTGCAGGACTGAGAAAACGGTGAGCTGGATACCTGGCGCGCGCAAAACCAGCGGCGCGCGGAACAAAAACTCATTTCACAATTTAGCGCGCCAGCTCGTCGACAGCGGGGCGCAGCCCCTTGAACGAGAGCCAAAAGCCCATCGTTACCTCAAAAATGAAGATGGGCATGTAAACTCCCGGATTGGCCAGCTTCGCGAAGTCGGGGAAAATGACGAAGGCAAAGGTACATACGGCTGTGAGCAGCGACGCAAACACTCCCCAGGCAGCCAACACTCTGGGGATGTAGTTGGACTTATGCCATAGATACGCGAACATCGTGGATCCAAGTCCGAAAAACATCAGGCCGACGATGTATCCGGCGCCGTGCGCGCTTATCGCCAGCCTCGCCAGGGCCTGCAATCGATCCGGTTCGATCGCCCGCAGGTAATCGGCGCCGCTCAGAAGACGCAGGACACTGAAGTCATTCAGCGCAATCGCGCAAACAATGATTGCCGTCTCGACCAGTCGGAAAAAGGTGGCAAGCAGGGCGAGGCCTCGGTTTATCCGCTCGAGAATCACGTACAGGCATGTGATGAGTATTACGTCGGCGGCAAAGACGACGAGGTTGCTGGCGATCCCGAGACGAAAGAGTCTCTCGTGCGCGATAATGTTCCGAGCCGTTTCCGCAGCATTGTTGTAGTCAATCAACTGGCCTGGCACATAGAACTCGCCGAAAATCGCGGGCACCTGACCGAACAAGAGCAGCAATCCCGCGACAGTGGCGGCTTTGCGTTGTGAGATGTCGATGCCGATAATTGTCATTTCCAGGTGAACGTCATGCGGAGCCTGCGGCTGTAATTCTCGCCTGCTCCTTCCACCGTTGCTCGTCAAGACCGACCACGAGGAGCCACAGCGTGAGGACGGCCTCCCCGAAGATCCCGGGCGCCATGTTGTACGGGTACCGCGGCTGGGCGAGTGGCGGTGATAGAAAGGTCAGCCAACCCAAGCCGCCAAACGCCATCAGCACACCCAGAAATCGGGGCAGGAAAGTCGAGCTGAGAATGAGGTAGCCGACTACGCAGGTGACAAAAGTGAGCAGGCAAAAGCCGCCGGCAATTCTGGCCTTGAACCGAGGCGACGTCCAGCGCGTTGTTTGTCATGCGGTCGACAGTTGACCAAGCCGCGCTGGCGCGGGTCGAATCCCGATGATAGCGAGCCAGAGCGCAGTTCCGAGCTCGGCGATCCCTATGGGACCCCACCCGTACTGCAGCGTGCGAATATGTTCGGGGAAAAGCAGCATGGCCATGCTCACCATCAGCATCACGACTGACGCGAACACGCCCCACGCCGCCAATGGCCTGGGGATGTACCGGGATTGGTAGAAGAGGTAGAAAAAGATCGTGGAGCCGACAGCGAGGAACATCATCGAGATGTTGAAGCCGCTGACGTCTGCGCTTTCAACGACTCGCGCGAGTGACTCCAGCTGCTCGCTCTGAAAGGACCGTGTGGTGTACAGGCCCAGCACCGCAAAGCTGAAGATGCCCGTAACTGCGCCGATCGATGCCTGACAGAGCTCGAGAAAGAGAGCGAGCTGGGCGAGCCGCTTGTTCACTGGCTTGAGCGTGATGTAGAGTGAGAATGCCAGGAAAACAATCAGCACCCAGCCAATTGCCATGCTGGTCAGAGCGGTACGATAAAGTTGCACCGAGGCAATCGTTCTGCGCGCCTGCTCCGTGAAATCTCCGGATCCGCGTATCGATGCAGGTGCCAGTGAGCCGAACACAGATGCGGCGTAGTTGACGAGATACATGAAGCCGGCGAGCCGGGCATAGAAGCGCTGCGCGTTGTCGATTGGAGTGTCATGCATCTGTATCTCCGGTTGGCGGCGTTGGTCGCTGTGGAAGGAATTGGCGGTGTCAGGCAAAGTGACCAATCCGGGTCGGCTTGAATGAATTCACACGGCGGTACCATTTCGTGAACAGCACGCGCGCGAGCCAATAAAGCAGGAGCACCAACGGCAACAGCGCCGGAATGGCAAGCAGGGGATAAATGCGTACGGGTTTCGGAATCACCTTTGCCTGGCCCAGGAAAAACGAGCCGGAGGCAATGAACAGCGCGAAGCACATGCGCCATAAGTGCCTGCCGATGCGATGGGCTCCCTGCAGGCCTCCTACCCGCATCATTCGTAGGTCGCCGAGCGCGCCAAGCAGTGCGATGGTGGCGAAGAAGAAGAGCATGAACGCCGGAACGCCGTTAATCTTGCCCGCGCCACTGCTCAGCGCGCCAAAACCGAGGTGGATAGCAGAGACGCTTATCGCCACCGCGATCACGAGAGCGGCGGCGTCCATCGAATGAAACTCGTGGCCGCGACGACGAACCGTGACCAGCGCCGTAGTCACCAGATAAAGGGCCAGCGCACCGCCGATCACCGAGGTCCACTGCTGTTTGATCGTCGCGATCACGACGCCAGTGAGCGACAGCGTCACCATGGCGTAAACAAAGATCACCCCGCTCTGGCGATGCAGTTTTGCTCCCTTGAGGGCTAAGACCGAAACGAATCCGGCAATGACCGAGATAATTCCGGCGATGATGTGGATAGGTAGCAGCGTCATGTCGATTGCCTTCGCGCCGGCGCGACGCCCTTGACGAGCAGCCACACCGCGAACACCACCTCGAACACGGCGATTGGGATCCACATCAGCGAGGTGAATGGGCCGCCCAGGAATCCCGCTAGTTGCAGGGGAAGACACGCCACGAGGAGCACCGACCCACCGACTCCGATCCATGCCAGCGTGACGGGGATCATCCGGCCTTGCAGGAGCAGCCAGGAGAAAAACGTGCTCCCCACGGCGAAGAAGCTTGCGCTGATCAGCGTTCCCGACGCATTCAGCCGAAGAAGGAACGCCGCTAACGCGCGTGCCGTCCCCGTGTCTGGTGCATTTGTTCCGCTGGCGGTCGCCAGCCAGAGCAGAGCCAGCGTCACAGGTATACTGGCGCCGATCACGCCCTCACCGACGCGACAGACCAGGCCCAGCATCGCGAGATCGGGATCCTGTTCGCGGGTGATCGCATAGAGCGTCACCGCCAGCACCAGGGCACACAACGCCTCGAGCGGCCCGAGCACGACGACGACACGCATCTCTGTGGTGTGCTGCGCGATTCCCGCCAGCCTCTCCGCGATTCCATCCCCGCCCGCCGCTCGGCCGAACAGGACCGTGCTGAGGACCCCGGCCGCGATGTAGAAGAGGAACGTCAAGCCGGCGATTCTCGAGTTCGTCGCCCGGGTCACGCGACTCGACCCTCGGATGAAGCGCCCTTCGCGCCCATGACGATAAGCCAGAGAACCATCGACAACTCGCCGATGCTGCCGAGTATCAGCGTCGCGTTGGAGAGAGCGTGCATCGGCGCCGCAACAAGAATGGACGTAACGCTGTCGGTGACATAAGCGAAGCAGGCAACGACCAGCAGGACACCCAGGACTTTGGGGAAGAAGCCCGACCTGAATACCAGGACCCCAAAGGGAAGGAGCCACAGACCCCACAACAGCGAAACGACACCGAGCCCCTCGCCACGCAACTTGATGAACACCAGCGCCAGCGCGTCAAGCTGTGGCTTGTTGAACACCGACAAGTAATCCGCTCCGCTCAACAGGATCAGCGGCGCAATGAGATTGAGGCAGTTGGCGAATTCGAAGGCGACAGACACTGCAACCAGCGCCACCATGAGCCGAGCCTGTTTCCTGTCGACGTCCTTGAGCAGGTCGTACAGGAGCAAGGCGAGGAAGAGGAAGAGGGTCTGGGAGACGACCTCGCTCAGAATGCCGAGCCGGTAAACCAGCTCGCCATTCATGATGTTGGCGGCCGTAGCCGTCGCGTTCCCGCGGACAAAGAACGCAGACGGGACGTACATGAGGCTGAACCACCCCAGGACGCTCATCACCAGGTATAAGAGTCCGGCAAGCCGCGCTTTTGATCTGATCGAGCTCATGTCTCTCCCTGGTCTATCCACTCGGAATACGGAATAACTTAGTTTTTAGTTTCAGGCCCGCCAGAGTCGCATGGAAGGGAGAGGGGGGCATTGCGGCTCGGTGAAGAAACCGGCAGGTCCCTGGACTCGTACGCCTCAGTTAGGGGGCAGCGTCCTTGACCCCGCCGCCGGCCCAGCGTACCCGTAAGTACCTAGTCATTCGTTTCCCGGGACAACCATGCTCTGCATTCTCTATGTGAACGCTGCTGGCTTCTGTCTCGGCCTTGCCGCCCTCTTCCTCGAGCGCACCCTGCCAACGACGTCGCCGCGTCGCTGGCTGTGGTCCATCGTCATCCCGATGTCCGTGGTCCTTCCCGGCCTCTATCGAGTGCACCACCCGTGGGCCGTCGCCCACGCATTCCAGCAGCAGGCGGTGCTCATGGAATCGTACGACCCGAGCATTGTCCGAGTCTGGTACACCGTGTCCGCGGTTCTCCTCTTGTGGGGCCTGGCCAGTGCCTGGCAAGTGTCACGGGTGGTGAGCCTTTCACGCAGGGGAACCGGCGACGAGGGTGCGCTTGCAGTCGTCGATGGTGTTCCCGTTGTCGTCACCGATTTTATGGGGCCGGCCACGGTTGGATTCTGGCACTCCCGGGTGCTAGTCCCGCGCTGGGTGCTCGCCCTGCCCGGAGTGCAGCGGCAGTACGTATTGCGACACGAGGAGGAGCATCGGAAGGCGCACGACGGACGCCTTCTTCTAATCGCGTCGCTCCCGCTGATCCTGATGCCGTGGAATCTCGCGCTCTGGTGGCAGCTGCGGCGACTGTGCCTCGCAGTCGAGATGGATTGCGATAACCGGGTAGTCAGCCGACTCGGCGATGCGACCGCTTACGGAGAGCTGCTCCTCAAGGTCGCGCAGGCGTCGAGCCGAGGCCCGCGTCTCCAACCGGCATTCCTTGGGGGAGTGGGAACGCTGGAGCGGCGGCTCACCGCGCTCCTCGCACCGACTCCTCTCCGGCTGGTTCAGCGATTCATGTTGCCCGCGATGGCGCTTGGCCTCCTGTTCGTCGTCTTGAAGATGCCGCACCCCGTGCTCTCGACGGGCGGCCATGCGCATGCTACGATGACATCAGGCGCGACGACCACAACTCCCAGACGTTGACGAAACTGCATCTGACCCAGCGCGAGCTGGACATAATGAGTGTCCTTTGGGACCTCGGCGAAGCTACCGTCACGGAGGTCCGGGATCGCGTCGATCCGGACCTCGCGTACACGAGCATCTCCAGCATGATCCGGACGCTGGAGGTGAAGGGCTATGTCTCGCATCGCCGTGGGGAGGGCAAGACTCACCTCTACTTTCCGGCGATCAAGCCTGAGGCAGCCGGCGAGTCGGCGCTGGGACGCGTGCTGGACAAGATTTACGGCGGCTCGCCAATCAAGCTTCTCGCTCATCTCGTGGACCAGCACCGACCGTCGGAGAAAGAGCTCGGGCGCATGCGCGACCTGTTGAAGCGCGCGCCGAAGCGTCAGAAGAAATGATCGTTCACCTGATCGACGGGACGTACGAGCTTTTTCGCCACTTCTATGGTCAGCGCAGCTGGAACGAAGGGAAGGACAAGCCCTTTGGCGCCGTTGCGGGTCTATTGCACTCGATTCTGGAGATGGTCGAGACAGGAGCGACGCATGTCGGCGTCGCCACCGACCACGTGATCGAGTCGTTCCGCAACGAGCTCTGGCCGGGCTACAAGACGGGCGAGGGGATCGATCGCGTCCTCCAGGCACAGTTTCTCCCGCTCGAGGACGCGCTCGCCGCGATGGGCGTTGCAGTCTGGCCGATGGTCGAGCTCGAGGCTGACGACGGTCTCGCCTCGGCTGCCCATCTCGCTGCGGAAGATTCGCGTGTCGAGAAAGTCTGCATCTGGGCGAACGACAAGGATCTCGCGCAGTGCGTGCGCGGCGACCGCGTCGTACAGATCATTCGCAAGGGCATGCAGGTCAGGAACGCCGAAGCGGTGCGCGCAAAGTTCGGAGTGGAGCCGCCGCTCATTCCGGATTTTCTCGCCCTCGTCGGCGACGCGCAGGATGGTTATCCGGGAATCCCCGGGATCGGCAAAAGCACCGCGGCAAGTCTCCTCAACAAGTACGGACCGATCGAGTCATTCCCCGAATCGACGCTCGGAGCTCAGCGTGATCGAGCGATCCTGTTCAAGAGGCTCGCGACGCTGAAGACAGATGCGCCGCTCTTCGCCGATGTCGATGACATGGAATGGAAAGGACCCACCGCGGCGTTTGAGAATTGGGCGACGCGGATTGACGACAACCGCCTATTGGCGCGTTCGCAGGGTGCGATTGGTGCACGGGATAAGCGGCGGACTTCTGCGCCTCGCGACGAGCAGCCGGTTAACGAAGCTGCGCCGGGTGGTTGAAGGTCGAGGGGCCGTTCTCGTCGTCATTCCAGGGCCAGGCAGATATCGGTCACGAGCTCCGGTCTTTGCACGACGTCGACCTTGATATAACCATTCCTCACGATCGAGCCGACCACTCGCAGTGCTACCTTCGTACCACGATCTCTCGGGCGTAAACGATGGCAAAGAAAGAGTCGGTGGAAGTTCTCTCGATCGACGGCCGCGAGGTTCGCGTCAGCAATCCGGACAAGCCGTACTTCTCTCGCGACGTCAAGCTTTCGAAGCTCCAGGTTGTCCAGTATTACCTGGCGATCGCGAGTGGAGCAGTCGCCGGCATCCGCGATCGGCCGAGCATGCTCAAGCGCTTCGTTAACGGCGCTGAGAAGGAGCCATTTTATCAGAAGCGCGCGCCGGAGAATCGTCCGGAGTGGCTGAGGACGGTCACGCTCTCATTTCCGTCGGGACGCACCGCCGAGGAAGTTGTCGTCGACGATGCAGCCGGCCTCGCCTGGATCGTGAACCTCGGTTGCATCGAGCTGCATCCGCACGCGGTTCGGACGAATGATCTCGATCACCCCGACGAGCTGCGGATCGATCTCGATCCGGGACCCGGAGTCGAGTGGGAAGATGTCCGTCGCGTCGCGTTGGAGGTGAAGAATCTTCTGGAGCAAATGGGGTTGCGTGGCTGGCCGAAAACGAGCGGCTCGCGCGGCATGCACGTGAACGTTCGCATCGAGCAGCGTTGGACGTTCACAGAAGTCAGACGCGCCGCCTTGGCGCTCTCCCGGGAGATCGAGCGTCGCGCGCCGGAGATCGCCACGTCGAAATGGTGGAAGGAGGAACGCCATGGGGTTTTTCTCGACTACAATCAGAACGCCAAGGACCGCACAACATGCTCTGCCTACTCGATACGCCCGCTCCCCGACGCGCGCGTCTCGGCGCCGCTGCGCTGGGAGGAGATTCCCGATTGCGAGCCGAGTGATTTCACCGTGCTCACAATGCCGGCGCGATTGAAAGAGATCGGCGATCCGAATGCGAAAATGGAGCTGGCGCCCGGTTCACTGGAGCAGTTGCTGGAGCTGGCCGACCGCGACGAAGCCGCCGGGCTCGGCGATGCGCCCTGGCCGCCCCATTTTCGCAAGATGGAAGGAGAGGCACCGCGCGTAGCTCCGTCACGCGCGAAATCGGCAGCGAAGTCCACGGTCAAGAAGGCGGCGACGAAAAAGGCAGCCGCAAAACCGCGAACGAAAATGCCGCTGCTCGTGGTCGCCAACTCTCCGAACAAAGAGGCCGCTCTGGCCGGTCTCGAGCGGTGGAAGAAGACGCACCTCGATGCGGCAGGGCATCTCGCCGTCGACGATGTACTGGTCGACTCGATGCGCGGAAGATCTTCGACGTGGACGCGCATCCGCGTCAATCTGCGGAACGTGCCCGAGAAGATCAGGCCGGCACAGGAAACGCCCGACCCCGACGATGACCCAACACGCGCGTGGCGTGAAGCGTACGGAAAGAAAGGCTAGGGGCCGCTCGCGCCGCGGTCGTCCGGACCCGGTCATCTAACTGTCGGGCGCCGTTTACAATTCATGCACGAACGCGACGCTCCACGTTTCGAGCACAGTCGATCTTCAGACACTGCTCTCTTATCAGGCGCCGATGATTGTGGAGCAGGGACGGAACGCCAGCCGCACGCGGTTCAGTCTCGCCCTTCGGCAGAAGCTAATGCAGAACAAGATGAGCCTGACGCTACGAGTGATCGACCCGTTCAATGCATCTCGCGAGAGCTCCACGACGATCGATCCGCGGTTCTATCAGGTGTCGGACCGGACCCGCGCAATCCGTGGGGTGCTGCTCAGCGCGAATTGGACTTTCGGCAAGCCGCCGAAGGCGCGTAAGCCCGACCAAAGCGACCCCGGAGCGAGTGATTCGAGCCCGCCCTGATCGCCAGCGCCTCCAGGCTACGCGGGCCGTTCAGCTCAGTGAATGTTGAATCGATCCAGGTAAATCACGAGTCCGAAAACCGCCTGAACCACCGCGACAACGAGCAGCGTGATGTCTTTGCGGCCTCTCCAGAAGCGCCATCCCAGACCAGCGATGATCGCACCCGTCACGACGAGAATGAGGAAGAAGCCGAAGATGTGGTGGGCGTATGCGTAATAGTAGGGGCCGATTGCCCGCGCTGCGAGAAGATGGCCGAGCAAGCCAAGGACAAGCAGTACTACGCTGAGCCAAATCCAGCGAGGTTTCATCACGTCACCCGAGTTAGTGGATGACACGGCGCCACTGTTCGTACGGCCAGATCAACCCGACCACCGCACCGCCGCCGGCGCCCCAGGCGGCGCCCACTCCCGCCGCGCGCCAATCGGTGCGATAGTGCGGACCTCCCGTGCGTTTGGGATCGTTGAGGAGCGCGAAGCCGATCGCGCCTGCGATCGCGCCGCCCACCGCGCGCTCCACCATGCTCGCTCCACGCGACACACCTCGGCTGACGTCGAGTCGACGCACCGACGTGCGCGGAATCGCGAGCGAGCTCACGGTGCCAGGCACTCTCAGATGCAGCGTTGCTCCGTCGACAGATTCAACGGTGCCGCGCAGGACCTGTCTTCGCTCCGGTGGCTGTTCCTGGCGGATGGTCTCCGGTATCCAGACGCGAACTCGCGTTCCCGGCTGGACCTCCGTTGGGAACTGCGCACCGGCGAGGCCAGGCGCTGCCAGCAGCAGACCGATGACGACGAGAGCGCGCATCATTGATCTTTTTTGAGAGGAGGCGCCTCACCTCGCTCCGTGCGTACCTTCTCGCTATAGCGCTGCGACTCGCCGATGCGTTCCACCTCCAGCGCGACAGCGTCGACCGACTGCTGCAGGTACTCGATTCGCGCGTCGGGCTGCTGCGAGAGCACTGGATCCTGACGCCGTCGCCACGGCCCGAGCTTCCACCCGAGGTAACCCACCACGAGCAGCACGGCGTGGAGGCCGGCATGGGACGGCTCGCCCATCGCGATGGCCAAGCCCGCACCCCCCACGTTGATGACGATGAAGAGTGCTGCGGCTGCCTGCCAAAGCTTGGAGCGTCGAGTCATGAAGAACTCCTATCTCTACGAGATACCCTACGCACCGGACGCGTCAAAGTTACTGCGAAGCTAAGCCACACGTCCGCGGGATCACGGAGGGGCACAGCGCCCTTGCATCGCCAACCTCAATCAGGTGGCGAAGATAGCCTTGAGCTCCTGCGGTGGTACGACCTCCAGCTGCTCGTAAGTGCAGAGGCGCGGCCGCTTGTCGTCGCGCCACCGACGAAACTGCGCGGTGTGTCGAAAGCGATCGCCCTGCATGTGGTCGTATGCAACCTCGACGACGAGCTCCGGACGCAGTGGCTCCCACGCCAGGTTCTTTCCGGCGCTCCAACGACTCTGCGCACCGGGCATGCGCTGTCCTTCGGCTTCGGCGTTCGACTGCGCCTCCGCCCAATCTCGCCAGGGATGGTCGTCGAGCGCATTCTTGCGATGGGGAGCGAGAAACTTCACCAGCTCCTTCCGCTTTTCATTGGTGAAGCTCGCGCATACACCGACGTGCTGAAGATTTCCGCTGTCATCGTAGAGCCCAAGCAACAGTGATCCGACCAAAGTCTTCTCCCCGGTCTTGTGCCAGCGGAATCCAGCCACGACGCAGTCGCATTCCCGCTCGTGTTTGACCTTAAGCATCACACGTTTGTTCGGCTGGTAGGTCCCATCCTCGGCCTTCGCGACGACGCCGTCCAGCCCCGCACCTTCGAAGCGGCGAAACCAGTCCGCGGCGGTTTTCCTGTCGCGAGTTGCCGGCGTCAGGTGCAGAGGCGGCTCCGCGCCAGCCAGCAGCTCCTCGAGTCGGTCGCGTCGCTCGGCAAACGGAGTGTCGCAAAGGCTTTGATTGTTCACGCAAAGCAAATCGAAGAAGACGACGGACGCCGGCGTTTCCACCGCGAGCTTGTTAACGCGCGACGCCGCCGGATGCAGCCGCATCTGGAGCGTGTCGAAATCGAGGCCGTCTTCGTTCGCGATGACGATCTCGCCGTCGAGCACGCAGCGCTTGGGGAGCTGTGCCTTGAGCGGGTCGATCAACTCAGGGAAGTACCGATTGAGCGGTTTTTCGTCTCGGCTCTGAATGAAGACCTCGTCGCCGTCGCGGAAGATCAACGTGCGAAAGCCGTCCCACTTCGGCTCGAAGATCCACCCGTCACCAGGTGGAAGCTCGCCGACTCGCTTCGCGAGCATTGGAAGGACGGGCGGATTGACAGCGAGATTCATGCGGAAATGGTACGGCTAACCACGGCCCGTCACCAGCGCATGTACGGAGCGAGGTTTTGAGCGATGGTACGAAACTGCTTCTGCTTCAACTGCTGAGCGTCAGAGCCTTTCTTCCTTCGTTCCTCCTGGTCACCGTCGCGAAGCCGGATTGAAGCCGAGCGCGCCGTTCAGCCACCGAACCAGAGGCAGGAGCGCCTCGTACTCGCGCGCGAGCAACGTCGTCAGTGATGCGCTGGTTACCTGCGCATCGGTCAGCGTGCGACCGCTCGTGAACGACTGAAATCGCAGCCATTTCGCGGCGGGATGGTCCTCGGTGTAGTCGCGGGGCATCCGCTTGAGCGAGCCCTCGTCGTCTAAGCCACCGAATCGGGGCGGTATCGAGCGCACCATCCGATCGAATCCTTTGGGATCCTTGGCGATCGCCCCGCGCAGCTTGTTCAATTGGGGCCGCGGCGGCATCCAGATGCCGGCGCCGATCATCGATCTCCCACCCGGCTCGAGGTGAAAGTAGTAACCGGCGCTCCCCGCATCAGCTTCCGAGCCGACGGTGCGAGATGCGTTCAGATGGTGGAACCAGCAGGCCGCGTGAGTCTTGTACGGCGATTTGTCCTTGGAGAAGCGAATGTCGCGGTTGATGCGGAACATCGACCGCTTGGGATTTCCGCCGATCTCCGGCGCAAACTCCGCAAAGCGCGTGTCGAGATCCTCGATCAGGCCGCGCATCGGTCCGCGCACCTCGGTCTCGTACTCGTCGCGATGCGCCTCGAACCATGCCTTATTGTTGTTTCGGGCGAGGCCTCCAAAGAATCCTAGTGCGCGTTTGCTGAATGGCATGGCTCACAAGATACAACGATTCCCCAGGGCGGCCCGCGGATATGGGGCAGACCCGGCGCCGTTTGACGACGGCGCTATTCGGGTCGAGGCAACAAAGCGCCAGCGCCCAGCCTTCAGAGATCTTCAAGAATTACTTTCGCTGTCGTGGGCTTGTCACTGACGATGGGCAGCTCGGGATTCCATCCATCGTCGATCGGCGAGGACGACCGACGTTTCAACCTGTCGCGCGGGGATCGACCAGTATGTCTCGAGCAGGAGGTTTTTCTCGCTCTCCGAGACGACGGTGAATCCATTTCGCCGATAGAACCCGATTGCCCACGATGCTGCGGCCCAGGTACCAATCAAGATGGGCTTGTCAGTGAGACTCCCAACGTGACCGAGGAGCGCAGTTCCGACCCCGCCTCTCTGTGTGGTCGTGGCGACGTACGCGTGGCGAACCAGAGCGACATCTCCCTTGTCTTGAATTCCCATCAAACCTGACAGGTGCCCTTCGTGTTCAGCCACCCAGAACACCACTCCATTGGCGATCTCTGTGGTCAGTTGATCCGCCGGCATGTACGGCTCGTGCCAACGGTCGGCCGGTATCACTCCCCGATAGGCGCGCGCGGCGTCATTGATGATCACCAGCATCGCTGAGAAATCTGCGTCTGTACTCTGTCGAATCACCATCATTTGCAGAGCTTCAGATGCGACGTTGCGGGGATGCAGTCGATCATAGTGCCGGAAGGTTATTTCAGATCGCGCCGTGCGTTCATCGCGCGTTGACGGCCGCGAAAGCCGTCCTACTCGAGGCCGTCGACGAAACCAATTCGCCAGCTCGGATAGATTGGCGTCCAATTGAGCTCGCGCTTGGCCTTCGCGTTCGAGCACCCACGGATCTGAGTCATTATCGACACGCCGCCCTTGCCAATCGTGAGCTCTCCCAGCCAATGGGGAATTTTATACGGCGGTTTTGCTTCGATGGCCTTGGCAAGGGCCGGTAGCCAGGTCGCGACCTTGGCGGGCTCATCGTCGACGATGTTGTAGATGCCCGGCGCGCCACGGGAGATGGCCGCGACGGTCGCGCGCGCGGCGTCGAGGATGTGGATGAAGGACCAGACTCCCCCGCCGCCGCCGACGACGGGGAAACGCCGCTTCCTGGCCATTTTGAGGATCGCGCCTCCTTTGCCGATTGATGTGCCTGGGCCGTAGAACATCCCGTATCGTAAGGCGAGCGCGTCGAGGAACGTCGTACTGCCAATCTTGTCCTCCAGGTAGCGAATTGCGGCGAGAGTCTTTGTAAAGCTCTCGGGCGGCTTTGGATCGAGAGGGTCTTCCTCCGTTTTGACCGGACCCCCCCTTTTCGCGTACGGCCAGCCGCAGTAGCTCTGAGCGATCAATCGCCGGGTGCCAATGGTGCGCGCGGCCGCGAGCAGCGTGTCGGTGACTTCGGTGCGGAACCGGTTCGTCAGTGCGAACTCCTGATCGAACTTCCGAAAGTTACCAACGCCGGAGAGCGCCGTGAGCTGATGGATGATCACATCAGGCTCGGCGCGCCGAACCGCGGCCGTGAGTCGCGGCTTGTCCAGCGGATCGACGATGACCGCGGCTATCCCGCCGTCCTCGAGCTGCGTTGCCTTAGTGACAGAACGCGTGAGTGCCACGACTTCGTGTTTATTCTCGAGCAGCAGCGGCAACAGGAATTTGCCGATTGCCCCGGTCCCACCGGTAACAAGGACTTTCATTTCTGACGTTTTTGCGGTTGGATGGGATGCAGCGAGAATCCCGATTGATGACTTGCGTTCCAGCCAGTGCCAATCTAACCGCGCGCGACGGTAATCTCGATCAGCTCGTTATCAGGAGGAGAGCGGTTCTTTCTCTGCCGACCCGCCGCGCGACAGAAACACGCCGATCAGGCTGACCGTTGCTGCCACCATCAGCCACAATGCCGGCGATGCTCTGTTACCCGTGCGCTCGATCAGGTAAGTGCTGATTGCGGGGGTGAAGCCACCGAATACCGCGGTTGCCAGGCTGTACGCCAGAGAAAAGCCGGCCGTGCGCACACTCGCCGGCATCATCTCGACCAGCAGCGGTACCATACCACCGTTGTAAAAACCGAAGAGCGCCGAAAACCAGAGCGCGACCAGCAGCAAATGCGTGAAGCTGGGCGAGCCGACCAGCCACGACATCGCGGGATAGGCGGTCAGGAGCGCCAGCACCGGTACGATCGTTACCAGCGGCCGGCGACCAATGCGGTCCGAAAGACTTCCGGCGATCGGCAGCCAGATAAAATTCGAGAGCCCGACGCACAGCGTCACGAGAAACGCGCTGCGTGAATCGAGATGAAGCGCCTGCCGTCCGAACGTCGGTGTGTATGCGGTGATCAGGTAGAACGTGGTCGTGGTGAACACCACCAGCATCATCCCGCTCAACACCAGGCGCCAATTGGCGGCAACGACGCGAAACACTTCCGCGACGCGGCGAGGATGGTGTTTCATCTTCTTGAATGCTTCCGTCTCTTCGAGCGAACGACGCAGAAAGAGGATCACGGGAATGATGAGACATCCGATGATCAACGGGACGCGCCAGCCCCACGCGCCCATCTGATCGGCGGTTAAAAAACCGGTCACCACCAGTGCAATCAGCGCCGTAAAGACAACCGCGAGCTGCTGGCTCGCTGACTGCCATGAACAGTAGAAGCCGCGCCTGCCCGGCGTAGCGATCTCCGCGAGATAGACCGACACGCCGCCCAGCTCGACCCCTGCGGAGAGTCCTTGCAGCAGGCGTCCCATTACGACTATCACCGGCGCAACGAGCCCGATCTCCGCATAGCTCGGCGTCGCAGCGATAGTCAATGTGCCGACCGCCATCAATCCGAGTGTGACGATCAGCCCCTTCCGGCGCCCCTTTCGATCGATGTAGGCGCCGAGCACGATCGCACCGAGGGGGCGCATGAGGTATCCGGCGCCGAACGTCATCAGCGAAAACATCAACGAGGCGAATTCACTGGCCGCCGGAAAGAAGGCCTTCCCGATGTAGGCCGCGAAGTAGCCATAAACCATGAAGTCGTACATCTCGAGGAAGTTGCCACTCGCGACGCGAAGCACCGCACCGATCCGCGGTTTCGTCGTCATAGCCACCCCACTGGGACGGGAAGCACGATCAATGACGGGTACGTGGGGTCTCAGTACGTTGGTCATTGAACGATTCCTATTTCCCTCGAGACATTGCGGTACGCGGCCGTCTGCTCCGTCACGAAACTCTCGAACTCCTTGCCGCCGAGAAAGAAAGGTGTGAGCCCGTTCCGGTTGAGTATTCCCTTCCAGGCGGGTGACGCGCTCATGGTACGAAGGCTCTCGACCCACTGCTGGTAGGCTTTCTCGTTGAGACCACGCGGGGCGTAAAAGCCTCGCCACACCACAAACACGACGTCCAGGCCCTGCTCGCGCGCCGTCGGCACATTTGCGAGAAGCCCCTGTGCGCGGCGTCCGTCGAGCACCGCAAGCACGCGCAGCTCCTTCCGCTCTACCTGCGGGAGCATCTTCGACAACTCGGCCGGAAATACCTGGAGCGATCCTGCGTTAACCATTGCGATCGCCTCAGCCGCACTGGTCACCGGCTGATAACGAACCCGCCGGACGTCAAGCCCGGCCGCCCGCGCGAGCAGCAGCATCTTCATGTGATCCTGGCCACCCACTCCGCTGGTACCGCCGATGATCACCGAGTCCGGATGCGCGCGCCACGCAGTGATGAACTGGGAGAGATTGCGCCAGGGCGCGCGTGCGCTGACTGCGATGATACTCGGCTCGGCATCCACCGCGGCGATCCAACGCACATCATGCTCGGAGTTCTGGCCGTAGCGATGCTGCGCGAGACCTAGCAGCGTCGAGGGGCTGGCGGCGACAATCACCGGATCGACGTCGCGCGCCCTGGCGCGGATGCTCTTGAAGGCGAGGCCGCCACCCTCACCTGGAATGTTGACGACGCGGAGCACTTCACCACCCGGCGCACTGGTACCCAACGCCTGAGACACCGCGCGGCAGCTGAAATCCCACCCGCCGCCTGGATTCGCCGGCGCGATGCACGAGCCGCCGGACGTCTTCCCCTCGGATGCGCACGCCGTCAGCATCAGGCAGATACCGGCGGTGAGTGCCGCGATCGCGCGCGACTCAAACATGAAATGGAATAAATATTGTCGGACTCCTGCCGGCCACTTCGGCGCTCAGCTGTGGCCGCCTAAGTGCGACCACTCGTTTCCGACGATGGCAGCGGTAGACAAGTCAGGGTGCCGTACGGCACGCCTTTCTGGTTCTTGCCCGTCGGGAAAGCAATCCCGTAACGTAGCATGTCGCCGATGCGGTGCCCGTCGAGAAACAGCGTCCGGCGGCGTTCTTCCTGGATGTCGGCCAGCGTACCTGTGCCTGCATAGGCGGGCAGGTTGTATTTGGCACGCAGCGCATTAATCGCCGCGACTGCGCTCGCCGGCTCGGCCTCCGCCAGGATGAGCTGCGCTTCGTCCCAGGTCGCCAGTGGCAGCGGCGAATCGAGAGCCGCGTATTTCTTCTGAATCCAAAGCGGCGTTACGCCATCCTGCCCGTTCGTGCGAGTCGGGTCTTTGATGACAGGGACGCGCGAGTCCGGAACCCCGCCCACGGTGAGACCGCGGTATTCCGGTGCGATGGACTCGTGTGCGTTTATCGTACCGGCCGCGACGGTGGTGTTGTAGCGTCGGACTGGCTGCGTGGAGTAGGTCGCGTTGAACACAAAGCTGGAAGGCGTAACGAGTCTTGCGTCGTCCGCCGCGCCAGTTGTGTTCTTGAGATCCAGCCTGACTCGGGCTCGACCAATGCGTGCCGCGTTGAGCAGCGTAGCATCGTTCAGAGTTGTTGCCAGCGTAATCGCGCGAGTGAACCGCGTCTCCGCGATTGCCAGCGCGGCCGCCGGCGCGATGAGAGGATCCGTCGGGCCCGTCGCCACCTGACAATACGCTTCACCGAGGAGCGTGTACGTGAAGCCAGCGTATACCAGCGCATTGGCGGTAAGACTCGCGCGGGTAGGAACGTCCGTATCCGTGAAGCCGTCGAGCGAGGTGACCGCGTTCTCGGCCTGCACTCGCGCAGTCTGGAGCGGAAGGTAAACCGCGTAGTTGCCGAGCGTAGCCGCTGCTGACTGGCATGGCAGGATGCCGTTGTCATAGGTGGAAAGACGGGCGCCCCAACCGACGACTTCACCGTTCGCGGAGCTATTGAGCAGCTCGTTGGACCAGAGACCGGTGTCGTGTACGTATTCGGTGAAGGCGCACTCGAAATCGGCCTGTGCACCCT
>JALYYH010000311.1 GCA_030946665.1 Gemmatimonadota bacterium | reverse complement strand
ACGTAACCGAGGTCCTCTCCGCGATCGACATCAACGATCACGGCCGCGTTGATTGGCGGCGGATCGGGATAGTCCCAGAGAAAGAACTCCTTACGGTTGCCCTTGAAGGCGACTTCGACGAGATGCGTCACGGCCTACTCCGTCCACGCGCCAAGGCGGAGAAATTTCTGCCGGCGACGGCGCACGAGTTTCTCCGGCCGCATCTTACGCAGCTCCTCGAGATGCCTGACGATCACTTCCTGGAGCGCCTTCGCAGCCGCCTCGTGATCGGCGTGCGCGCCGCCTTTCGGCTCGGGAACCACCTCGTCGATCACCTTGAGCTCGAGCAGCTCCGGCGCTGTGATCTTCAAGGCAGTCGCCGCCTTTTCACGCATTTCGGGACTCTTTGCATCCTTCCAGAGGATCGCCGCGCAACCCTCGACGGAAATCACGGAGTAGACTGCATTCTCCATCATGAGAACTCTGTCGGCGACGCCGAGCGCCAACGCGCCGCCCGATCCACCTTCTCCGATCACGGTCGCGACGATGGGGACAGTCAGCTGACTCATCTCGTATAGGTTGCGCGCAATCGCCTCGGATTGACCGCGCTCTTCGGCGCCAAGCCCCGCCCATGCGCCCTGTGTGTCGATGAATGTCAGAACGGGCACGTGGAATTTCTCGGCGAGCTTCATCAACCGCAGCGCCTTGCGATAGCCCTCGGGGTGCGGCATCCCAAAGTTGCGGCGCAGCTGCTCCTTGGTGTCGCGGCCACGCTGGTGTCCGATCACCATCACGGTATCGTCGTCGAGCCGGGCCCAGCCTCCGATGATAGCGGCGTCATCGCGAAACGCGCGATCGCCGTGCAGCTCGATGAAGTCGGTGAACGCGAGACGGATGTAATCAGCGGTGAAAGGACGCTTCGGGTTGCGCGCGACCTGGACTCTCTGGAACGGCGTGAGGTTCCGGTAAACCTCTTCGCGCAGATCTGAGAGTTTCCGCTCGAGCGGCTCGATCGCCTCAGCGACGCTGAGCTGACTGTCCCCGGCGGTTTTCTTTATCTCGTCGATCTGGCGTTCCAGTTCGGCGATCGGCTTCTCGAACTCAAGCTGTGTCGCTGATGCCACCTGTCAGCTCCCCCGCTGAAGTCTGACGGAAGACTCGCCCAGAATATTGCGCAGAGCGCTCAACGCTGCACCATCCGCCGCCAATGTCAACGATCTGGAGCGCAGGCGCGCCTGGGTGCCGGTGCCGTCGCTCCAGCGAAATTCGAGCGGGGCGGACCCGGGGTAAGTCTCGGCTATTGCTCGCACGTCCGACATGACGTCACTCGAGTATGCACCCTTTGCCAGATCGATCGCAACCGTCACCTGACCATTGGTCCGCATCTCCGCCAGCTTCGTTGCCGACTCGACGATGAATGCCGGATTGTCGGCGCCCTCGTCCCGACGAGAGTACGCGCCCTTCAATAGCATTGGTACGTCGGTGCGAATATGATCGTTGAGAGTCGCCCACTTTTCCGGAAAGATCAGAACTTCACAGGACCCCGAGAAATCCTCGATTGTCAGTCGGGCGAACTCGGAGCCGGACTTCTTGCTCAGCTGTCGCTTGATGTTCGTCACCACGACAGAGAGCGTCATCGGTTCAGGCCGCCACTTGCCGAGGTCGGACACCAGATGCGTGGCAAAGATCTCGGCTTCGGTACGGAATCGCTCCAGGGGGTGGCCGGAGATGTAGAACCCGAGAATCTCCTTTTCCCTGGCGAGCCGCTCGGACTCCGTCCAGGGCTGCGCGTTGGGAAGTGTGTGCGTCGTCTGGGCTTTCTCGGACTCTTCCGCCGGTGCACCGAAAAGAGACACCTGGCCGGTGGCGATGTCCTCCTGCCTCAGCGAGGCTTCGCGAATGGCGGTGTCGAGAGCAGCCGCGAGCTGGGCGCGATGTCCACCGAGCGAATCCATTGCTCCGGCGTGGATCAATGCTTCCAGTACCCGCTTGTTGCAGACGCGAAGATCGATACGCTCGCACAGGTCGAAGAGAGACTGGAATGGTCCGTCCTTCTTTCTGGCGGCGATGACCGAATCGATCGCTCCACGCCCGACGTTCCGCACGGCGCCCAGCCCAAAGCGGATCTTCGTCTCTCCGACGACGGTGAACTTGTACCCTGACTCGTTCACATCCGGGGGGAGGATCTCAACCCCTGCCTCGACCGCGCCGGGTACGTGGAGCTGTCGCGTTTCGTTGATGTATTTCACCACGCCGTCGGTGTCGCCGATCTGCGAAGACATCAGCGCCGCCATGAAATCGGCCGGGAAGTGCGTCTTGAGCCAGGCGGTATGGTACGAGATGATGGAGTACGCGACAGCGTGCGACTTGTTGAAGCCGTACCGGCCGAAGGTCTCGATCTGGCTCGCGATCTCCTCGATGATCTCGCGGTCGTGTCCGCGCCCGACCGACTTCTCGATGAACTTGGCGAGCTCGGCGCGAATGAGCTCCGCATCTTTTTTCCCTACTGCCTTGCGGAGCACGTCTGCTTCGGCGAGCGAGATGCCGGCGAGCGTTTGCGCGATTCGCATCACCTGTTCCTGATAGGTGATGACGCCGTAGGTCGTCTCGAGGATTGGCGTCAGCTCTGGCAGGATGTAGGAGACCGGCTCCTCTCCCCGCTTCCGCCGCATATAGACGCGGTGCATTCCTGCGTCGAGCGGGCCCGGACGCATCAGGGCGTTCGATGCGACGAGGTCGTCGAACCGATCGGCGCGAATGCTCTTGAGCATGTCGGTGGCGAGCGGCGACTCGAACTGGAACACACCCGCCGTCTTCCCGGCGCGCAACATTCGGTATGTCTCAGCATCGTCGAGAGGGAGCTTGTCGAGATCGGGCGCCGAGCCGGTGCGCTCGGCGATACCGTGCAGCGCATCGGCGATCACCGTGAGAGTGGTGAGCCCAAGGAAATCCATCTTGAGCATTCCCACTTTCTCGAGCGCGTTCATGTCGTACTGCGTCACGACGATGGATTCGTCGCTGGCGCTGCCGGCGCCCCTGGACGCCTGAGTGCAAACCGGTACGTACTCATCGAGCGGACCGGGGGCGATGACGACACCGGCCGCGTGAACGCCGGCGTGGCGCGACAGGCCTTCCAGCTTCATCGCATAGTCGAGGAGCTGGCGATACCTGTCCTTTTTCTCCCTCACTTCGCGTGGGTCGTCCTTCCGCGCGGTGTACAGCTCACGCACTTCCGGAATGCGCTCGATCGCTTCCTTGACGGTGAGCGAGAAGTTCGGGTGGTTGGGAATGAGCTTGGCGAGGTAATCGGTCTCGGCTGGACTGAAGCCGAGAGTTCGCCCGACGTCCTTGATGGCAGCGCGAGACTTCAGTGTTCCGAAGGTGATGATCTGGCCGACGGAATCCCGTCCGTACTTCTGACGAACGTACTCGATGACTTCGCCGCGGCGCTCGAAGCAGAAGTCGACGTCGATGTCCGGCATCGAGACGCGCTCCGGATTCAGGAAGCGCTCGAAGAGGAGATCGAACTGGAGTGGGTCGACATCGGTGATGCGGAGCGAGTACGCGACCAGTGAGCCGGCGGCGGACCCACGCCCAGGTCCGACAGGAATTCCCTTTTCACGCGCGGCCCTGATGAAATCAGCAACGATGAGGAAGTACCCAGCGTATCCGGTGCTGGTGATTACTCCGAGCTCGTAGTCGAGCCTCTCGCGGACATTGGCGGGGAGATCGGTGCCGTAGCGCCAGTGTGCGCCGTCTTCCGCCAGTCGTACCAGGAGCTCGTTCTCGGTTTCGACTCCAGCGGGGAGCGGAAACGAAGGAACCTTGTACTGCTTCGAGAACTTGATCGCGGTTTCATCCGCAACGCGCAGTGTGTTCTCGAGGACGTCCTTTCGTCCGGGAAATGCATCGGCGATCTCGGGCGCGCTCTTGAAGTAGAGACCCTCGTCGTAGCGCATCCGGTTGGTGTCGGAAAAATCCTTGCCCAGTCCGATGCAGAGGAGAACATCGTGCGCGTCGTGGTCGTCGCGCTTGAGGAAATGCGCGTCGTTCGTAGCGAGGACGGGAAGATTCAGCTCGGCGGCGAGCTGAAAGACGCGACTGTTGAGCGTGGCCTGATTCTCGGAGTCGTGTGCCTGGACCTCCAGGTAGTATCGATCGAGAAAGACATCCGCATACCACGACGCGGCGGCGCGAGCCTGATCGAATTCATCCGAGAGGAGGTGGTGCGCGATCTCGCCAGCCATGCAGGCGGAGGATACGACGATCCCTTCGCTGTATCTGGCGAGGAGCTCGCGGTCCATCCTTGGCTTGGCGTAGAATCCCTCGGTGTAGGCGAGGGATGAGAGCTTGACTAGATTCCTGTACCCGGTCGCATTCTGAGCGAGGAGGACGAGGTGATAGTAGGGTTTCCCCCGGTCGCCGCCGACGCGGTCGCGAGCGCGTCTATCGCCTGGCGCGACATAGGCTTCCATGCCGACAATCGGCTTTAGCCCAGCTTTCTTCGCTTTTTCCTGGAACTCCCAGGCGCCGTGAAGGTTACCGTGATCGGTTATCGCGAGGGCCGGCTGCTCGAACTCCAACGCTCTGGCGATGAGATCATCGATACGGTTTGCGCCGTCGAGAAGCGAGTATTCGGAGTGACAGTGCAGATGAACGAAGGACACCTGGTAAGATAATGCGCCGCGGATTCGTGGCGATAGCGGTTGCGCTCGGCGTTTTGGGTCTAGTCTCCACTCCGACAGCTTGTTATCTAAGTCGAGGGGCGTGGGAGGAGGCCAAGATTCTGAGTCGGAGGCAGCCGATTTCCGAGTTGGTTCGGGATCCAGCAGTGCCACCCGACGCGAAAGACAAATTTAGGGTGGTCCTGGCGGCGCGACAGTACGCAAGAGACTCGCTGGGGCTTAGAACTAAGGACAGTTTCACGACATATTCACGTCTTGATCACGACACATTAGTGCTTCTGGTGTCCGCGGCGTACCGAGATACCCTCAAGCCATACACCTGGTGGTTTCCAATTGTAGGGCGCGTGCCCTACAAGGGCTACTTCGATTTTGCGGCCGCGAAGCGGGAAGCGAAGAGTCTCTCCGAAGATGGATTCGACGTCTACGTGCGACCGTCCGACGCGTTCAGCACTCTCGGATTTTTCAACGATCCGCTGCTCAACACCACGCTCAAAGGCGACACGCTGTCGCTCGCGAACACCGTGATTCACGAGCTCACTCACAACACGTTCTACGCGTCAGGACAGGCGCCGTTCAACGAGTCCTTTGCCATGTTCGTCGGAGCTCGAGGCGCTGCCGCGTTTTTCAGGTCGCGCGGTCAGCCGGCGGCGGCGGCCAGGCTCGATGCCCAGTGGGAGGACGACAAGGTTCTGGCCCGATTCTGGTCGCGGGTCATCAAATCACTCGACTCCGCTTACGCGGAGCATCCAGGTGACAAGGAGGCACGAATCCGCGTGCGCGACACGGTGTACGCGCGGACCCGACAAGCGCTGGTGTCCGAGATCGCTCCCGCACTCAAGACAATAAATCCGCGGTATGCCGAGCGGGTGCCGCTAGACAATGCCTCGCTGCTGGCGAGAAGAGTCTACGCAAGCGACCTCGACGTATTCGATCGAATCCATGAGCGCGAGGGTAAGGACCTGAAGCGAACGATCGGCCGAATCATCGGACTCGCGAAAAGAAATCCGAAAAATCCTTTTGCAGCCCTGCGGGATTGGGCCGGCGTGGACAAGCCGCCAAGCCCACCCCTGATGCGCCTGTATCGGACGCGTTAGTCGGAAGGTCCTTGGCGTTCAACCGGTCAAGACACCAACGCATTCCCGCCCGCCCATCTGCGGTTTGTATGCTTTTTGTATGCTTTCACCGGCTCAGTCTTGACTTAACCAAGACCTCGCCTCTACCTTAGCGGCTTCACTTTGCGCGGGTCTGCTACCTCCGGCTCTCCCTGAGGGACCAGCCGCAGAACGGCCAACAGCCGTTCTATTGCCATGCGCGCGAACGCGCGCGCGGCAACCCGCCTAGCAAGCCAACCGGCTAGGAGATCGAAGAGAAC
>JALYYH010000310.1 GCA_030946665.1 Gemmatimonadota bacterium | reverse complement strand
GTTCTCTTCGATCTCCTAGCCGGTTGGCTTGCTAGGCGGGTTGCCGCGCGCGCGTTCGCGCGCATGGCAATAGAACGGCTGTTGGCCGTTCTGCGGCTGGTCCCTCAGGGAGAGCCGGAGGTAGCAGTCCCGCGCATTCAAGCGCGAAGGTTGCGGGCGGGCCTTATTGACCGCAACAGAATTTCCGATTGCTTACAAAAGCATTACCGATCGCATACAAGGTACGGTCACGCGATCAACAACTCGGCAACCTTCGCTCCAATGTCCGCACCGCTCCCCGCAAGGTTGCACAGCGCGATGGCGGTGACGCGCTCCGACGGAACGTGCGCGATCCACGCACACCCTCCACCTTCGTGGCCGACCAACTTGCGGCCCTTCACTTCGCCGACGGTCCAGCCAAGCGCGTAAGCTGGACGCGTCCCGGACGCGAGAACCGGCTGCTGCCACAGTCGGTCGAGCGTCCCCCGCTTCACCAAGCCGCCGTCCAGCGCGATGAACAGTCGGGCGACGTCACCCGCGGTGGCGTTCAACCCCGCCGCCGGATAGTCGGAGGTTGAATAGGGCCACAGCCAGTTTTGCAGAGGGCCGAATTGCCGCGTGTACGCCACCTGGCGGCGGCCCGGCACCACGACGCGGGAATCACCGAATCGCGCCGAGCGCATCGACAGCGGCGTGAAGATGCGATCGCGCATGAAGATCTCGAACGGTTTCTTGGTCACCCGCTCGATGATCATTCCAAGAAGCATGTACCCTGGCTGGTTGTACGACCATTTCGCCCCAGGCTCGAACGCGAGTGGCAGCTCCTTAAGGAATTCCAGTCGCTCCGCCGCTGTGAAATAGTCGAGCTTCGCTGTGTCGACGAAGCGATCACGCATTCGCCTGAGCGATTCTTCTGCTCCGAACCTGGGGTTCGCGCCGGTGCTGGAAGGCAGGCCGGATGTGTGCTCCAGCAAATGGTGCAGTTGCACCTTGGACCAACCTGTTGGAAGGCCGGGCAGAAACTCACTGATCGACGCATCGAGCGAGATCGCACCCTCGTCGACAAGAATCCCGATTGCGACGCTGGTAAAAATTTTGGTGACCGAAGCAAGTTGATAGACGGTATCGTCCGTCGCCTTGAGACCGAGCTCCATGTCGTTCAAACCGTAGCTTCGCTGCGTTTGCAGCCGGCCATTCCGGACGACTGCGAGCGATAGGCCGGGAAGCTGGTACTGCTCCATCGTACGGAACGCCAACGATTCCAGCTCGTCGCCGCCGGCGATGCGCTTCGGCGAGACCACGGCGACTTGGCGTGTCTGTCCGCAAGCCGATAACGCAACCGCGGCCAGTGATGTTGTCAGCCAGTCACGACGTGAGACGGTGTGGCTACCGTGAGGTGAGTCAGGCGGGCGCATTGATTTGCTCCGGAAGAGACAACCCCTCGCGGGGGGAGCTGCCGCTCCGAATGCTTAGACGTCGCGATGCGGGATAAAGCTCGGTCCTAGGAAAAACTACGGTGGCGTGCTACTGGTCTTCCGGTGGTAGTAGAAATCGTAGTCGGTCTTCCAGGTCTTTCCGCCGTCGGTGGAAGACTCCGAAAATTGCCTGACCGTAGCGGCATCGACAGGAGTGAAGCTCAGTCGAGAGATCGCATCGGGTTTTGCATCATCCTTCAGGAAGAAGGTGAGACTCTTGCCGTCGAACGAGCTGCTCCGATAATCGCTGAGCGAGCCGTCCTGCCCGATCCAGAACTGCTGCCACTGGTGAGTCTGCGGATTGTAGCCATTCAGGCTCTTGCCGTGTCCCCCGCGCAGGCTCGTCCAGTTCTCGAGCACCGCGCACCCGCCGCTCACCGACTGGATCACGCTCTGCCCAGCGGGCGACCCACCCTTCGTCGTGACATCCCACTCGCCGATCCAGAAATCGAACTGGTGCCTCTGCGGCTCGTTCACACATGGAGCGGGCGGTGGACCGGGCGGAGGCGCCGTCTGGGATCGCGCCACGCCCGGCATGGCGAGGAGGATCGTGAGCATCGCAATTGAGCGCGCAAGAAGGTCAGGCATGAGTCGAATCAGTGAGGAAAGGGATCGGAGAAATCGAACTGCGCGCGCGGCCGCACTAACCGATATACGCTCGGGTTGACTGGGTGACTCTTAGACATAGGCATCGGTTAGTACGGCGTTGCGCACGCATGGTTCAGGGATGAGGAAAATAGGGGGCGACAACCGGCAGATTGACTGCGCGCCTCCACGCCACCCAGAGATCGCGCAGAAACGCCTTCTCCATCTTTCGAAGTGCGGCGAGATGGCACCGCCTCGGCGTCCATCCCGGTCGCGATGACGCGAGCTTCGCGCGCTCGGCATCGTAGTACGACCGGTAGTCTCCACCACAACGCAGCATCGACACCCCGATCAGATAGCACGAGTTGCGCGCCTGGGCGTCGTAGCTGGCGCGCCCGCCCAGCACGCTCCGGCGTGGTGCGACGCGCGCCGATGCGTCGTCGTCCACTTGTTGCAGCACGCCCGCGCATTCACGCGACCCCGATCGATTGTAATGCTTTTCACGCGCCTGATAGCCCACCGGGTAAGCAGACTCCAGTCCGCACAGCGAGCAGCGATACGCAACTCCCGGAATCGTTCCGAGTCCGCAATACGCCCAGAACGAGGAGGGCGTTTTCGCTCGAGTGACGTCGAGGCGGGAGAGAAGGCGCGCGGCGAGCAGATGTCCAATTCCCTTGACGCCGTCGAGCCACGGCCACGCCGGATGCTGCTCGATCACGTCGCGCAATTCCACGGCGGCAGCGGCTTCGTCGTCGGTTGCTCGCGCATACGCGCGCTCTAGTAGCCTCGGCGCTCCCGCCGACTCCCCACGCTTGATTGCTTTCAGAAGATCGTCTGAATCACCGTCCGTCTGGGCAAGCGAAGAAAAAGCGCGCCCCTGAAAAATCGCGCGCAGTCGCTCACCGTGCGCGATGCGGGACCGCTGTGCCTCCTCGTACAGCTGATACAGGAGTCGCAGCTCGGAAGCGCCGTACGTCTCGTAGGGCGGCGCGTGATATTGCTGGAGCGAGATCGCCATGCAGTCCGCGGTTGGCGTACACGAATGAAGACCTCCAAACTCTACCGCCCTGTACCGCCGGACATTGTCTACGTCAGGTAATGGAGTTGCGACGATTAGCCCTGCGGCGCGACCTGGTACTGCTCCAGCTTTCCGTCCGGCATTTCGTAGGTCCACACCCTCAGCGTCCGATTGGGGAAGCTTACCCGATACGAGCGAAGAATCATTCCCCCGCGATCCGCCTTTCCCGCCTGCACGAATCCGGTTGGCGCGCCGAGTGGTGCGAGGCTGGACGCGAAGTCCTGGAGCGCCTGCTGGCTGAAGTACGCATTGGCGTTCGACGTGAACAGCGACCTGTCCACTGTCCCGCGCTGCAGTCCCTCGAAGATCGAGCGCGCCCGCGCCGTCGTGCTCGTGGTGCGCGCGTCCTCGGTCGCAAACACCGCCTGCGCGATCTGTGTAGCGATCGCGCCAGCTGCCGGAGCTGCATCCTGATTGGTCAGAACCACGATCGCCACGCTGTCATCGGGAAACACGATGTTCTCGGCCGTAAATCCCGACACCTCGCCGCCGTGCTCGAGCCTGAATCGCCCCCTCTGCATCGCCACGTCGACACCGAGTCCATAGCCGGTCGCCGCGCCATTCTTCAGCCCGACGTCCGCAGTCAGCGCGCGGTACGACTCCGGATTGAGCACGCTGTGCCGAATGATCGAGATGTCCCACGCTGCCAGATCGCGGGGCGTCATCGCCAGCTCGCCCGCGGCCCACATCCAGCCGGGGCCCGCATCCGGCGCTGGCCGCAGCGGCCCGAGCCCGTAACGGAGATACCCGGACGCATCCACAGCTCTCGGATTCGCGTCGAAGTCCCTGGCGCTGCTCATGCCGACCGGCTGGAGAAGCCGAGTCCGCACGAACTGGAAGAAAGGCATGGCGCTCGCCTTCTCCACCACCATCCCCGCCAGCGTGTAGTTCGTGTTGCTGTACTGCCAGCGAGTGCCCGGATCGAAATCCAGAGGCTGCTTCCCCCAACGGTCCGCGATCGATTGCGGCGTGGTCGCGGACAGCATCATCGGCATCACGTAGTCCTGCGGCCAGAAATCCTGGTACCCCGACGTGTGCGAGAGGAGCTGTCGCACGGTCACCTCGTTTCCGCGAGTGAGACCGGGAATGAACTTTGAGACCGGATCGTTGAGCGAGAGCTTCCCTTCCTGCTGCAACAGCAGAACCGCCGCCGCCGTGAACTGCTTGCTGATCGACCCGATGGCGTATCGCATGTTGGGAGTCGCGGCAACGCGAGGGTCGAGCGACGCCGCGCCGTAGGCGTTCGCGTAGGCGAGGCGCCCGTGCCTGACCACCGCGACCGACGCGCTCGGCACTCCCGTCGTCTGGAGAACCTGGTTCGCGATGGAATCGACTTTCGCGGCGAGTGCGGCGTCCGACGTTGTTACAGATTGCGAGTTTGCGGACGCGGCAAGGCCCGCGAGCGCAGCGAGTGAGAGAAGGACGAAACTGCCTTTCAGCATGCATGTCTCCGCGAAGGATCGTGTGTAGAAAAAATACTCCACACGCATGGTGCGTTGCAGCGGGGTTCGGATGCCGGAGCGCTGCTACTACGTCGGTCCGGGCGGAATCGTCGTCTGCTGATATACCGCATTCAGCCATCGCCCGTCCCGCAGCACGTACACCGACGTAGCCCACGCCGGGCTCGGCACCACGAAAGTTCCGCAGCGGGTTTGCTGGTCCGCCCTGTACGTCACAACGGCCACCTTCTCCTCTATGCGCGTGACGACGAAGTGGTCCACTGTGTAGCTCGCCACCACGCAGGCCGGTGATGCGACCGACGCTATGACACTCGTCTTCCCCACCACCCCGCCAGGTCCCACCTCGAGATGATCGTCCGACAGAAAACCCTGGAAGAACCGGCCGTCGCGTTTCTGCCAGGCGACCCACGACTGCTTCTCGAGCGCGATGATGGAATCATCGAAGGCGGCTACTTGCTTCGGTAGCGCTCCTTCCGCTCGCCGCATGCTTCGCAGCTCCGGCCGCTCGATCCACCGCCTTCCCAACAGAACGCCGGCAGGATCGCGCAGAGTCCGCAGGTCCTTGAGCGGATTGCCGTCCACGAGAATGAGATTCGCCCGGCGTCCCACCGCTACGGATCCCCAATCGCTCTCCTGCCCAAACAGGCGCGCAGGAGCGCCGGTCGCCGACAGCAGCACCTGGTACGGTGTGAGTCCAGCCAACGCCAGTGCATCGAGCTCACCATGGAGCGAATAGCCGGGCACCAGCACCACATTGGGCAGGTCCGTTCCCGCCAGCATCGGTACGCCGGCGCGAGCCAGAGCACCCGCGAGGCGCAGCTGAAAATCGCAGTACCGGTCGCATCGCGCCCCGGCCGGCAACACACGGTTTCCCTTGAGATGGCTCGAGATTGACGTCCAGAATTCACGCAGGTCCGCTGGAGACGATAGAGCTTCCGGGCGAGCCATCAACGAATCGAATCGGCCCGACCCGGCCTTGGAGATCTGAATCATGCTCTCCAGCGTCGGTGTCACCCACATCCGGGACGCCTTGATGCGCGCCACGATCGAAGCAATCTGGAGCGTGTCGAGATTGTCTCCGACCGTAGCGTAGACGGTCTTGTCGAGGTGCTCGAGACCGGTCATTCCCGACGCGAGCACGCCGTCGAAGCCCACGCTCTCCGGGATGTGACCCGAGGAGAGCATGCGCTCCTTCGTCGTCGTCTCGATCGCCGCCTGGAAAACCTCCCTCGGGATCCCGTCGTAGATCTTGATCTGATCGTAGCCGGCAGCTTTCTGCGCCAGCACCACCGCTCTCGCTTCATCGGCCGTCTTCGGCGCTACCTTGTTCGGCCACGGGATTTCGCTCCCCGCGATCATCGGCCCGCTGACAAACAGCCTCGGCCCCAGCATCGTTCCGGCGGCGATCGCGGTGCGCCACCCCAGCTTGCGCGGCGAGCCGTTCAGATCACGAACCGTGAGGACACCGTTCCCGACGTACATCGGAAACTCGTCCGCCGTCGACAGGTGGACGTGCATGTCGGCGAGACCGGGCAGCAGATATTTTCCGCGCCCGTCGATCGAGCGCGCGCCGGAAGGCACGCGAACTTTCCCCATGGGACCGAGCGCGACGATGCGACCATCGGCGGTGACGACGGTTTGGTGCTCGAGCACGCCGGGCCCATCCATCGGAAGCACCGACACGTCCGTGATCGCCAGCGTGTCGGCCGCGCTCGCTGCCGCGACCGAGGCGTGCAGAGAAACTGCGAGCAGCGGAAGAAACCATGACATTGGGCGCTCCGTATTGTGGCAGCAGTCTGGATAGGACAGCCATCAAACACCAAAGGTTCGTTTCCCGCAAGACAGAAACGTGCAATGTCGTTGACTCGGCTGCAGCTGGCTCTGGTTCGACGACTATTATTCCAAACCGCAGCTAGACATTGTATTCGCGATTTGGCGATAGTTTGGGAGCAACTCCGAGATGAGCGAATCAGTGACCGGCGCACGCGCCCCAACTCTTTCAATGATGCGAAACTTCGTTCTGGTAGTTCTCATGCCGGTCGCCCTCACAACTGGCTGTACCCAGGCTCGCATGTCTCCGGAGCCCGCACCCATCTCGACCATGGGGGTGCAGCTCGATGCCTACCTCGCTCCACTTCTGAACGATCACGAATTCTCCGGAACGATTCTCATTCGGCGCCGCGGCGAGACCATCGCGTGGCGGAGTTACGGGATGGCAAACCGGGAGTTTGGCGTGCCGAACGGGCCCGACACCAGATATCTCGTCGGCTCTATCGCCAAGGAGTTCACCGCGGCGGCCATCCTGCTGCTCGAGCAGCAGGGGAAGCTCAGTACCGCCGATCCACTGGACAAGTTCGTGCCCGATTTTCCCAACGGGCATTCAATCACGCTGCGTCAAATGCTCACACACACCTCGGGGATCTCGCGGGATCTCGCGAACGCGTCGGACGCAACCGTGGCGCACACGAGCGCAGAGCTGGTGGACATCATCAGGCATCAGCCAGCCGCGTTCGCTCCGGGAACGAAATACGGTTACAGCAACAACGCATACAAGGTCCTGGCGTATGTGATAGAGCGGGTTTCGGGCGTTCCGTACGGCGCCTTCCTCGAGCGCGCCTTTTTTCGTCCACTCGGCATGGCGGGCACCGGCAACTACGGGTCGCTCACTCTGGTGCCAAGGCTCGCCAACGGCTATTCGCCGGGATTTGGTCCCGAAGGTTTTGGACCTTCACCGCACCTCGATATATCGAACAATCTCGGCGCGGCATCCCTGTACAGCACGCCTGCAGACCTGGCAATATGGAGCGAGCGATTCCTGATGAAGGGCAATTTGTATCCCGCGGTGCGGGACACCATGATCTCGGGCAACGGGATCGGTGCGGGTGTGACCACGGTAAACGGCCAGCGCGTGATCAGCCACGACGGAGTGTATCAGGGCTACACCTCTTTCACCGCAACGTATCCCGAGAGCGAGCTCACGATAGTCTACCTCGGCAACACCGAGACCTCGGCTTCAGTCTCTCCACTGCAGGCTGCACTCATGGCGATAGCGACGGGGAAGCCAGTGGCGCCGGCGCCGACAGTGCCGCGAGGCGGGCCAGTCCCGGTTGCGGTTATCAACGATTACGTCGGCACGTTCGATTTCTTCCCGGGTCTACGAGCGACCATCAAGCAAGAGGGTGACGCGCTAATGCTCGGCGTCGGAGAGGGAGACTATCCCCTGGAGTGGCGCGGCGCTGACCATGCCTTTTTCCGGTTGAAGCACGCCGACGTCAGCTTCAAGCGCGACGCCGCAGGGAAAGTCACCGCGCTCGACTGGTCAGAGGCGGGACGCACCTTCCCCGCGAAGCGGGTCGAGTAATCACGGACAATCCTCATGCCAGTCTACGTTTCGTCCGAGACAGTGATCGACCGCCCGAGAAAGGATGTTGCCAAGTACGCGGCGGATCCTGACAACGCCCCGCGCTGGTATGTGAACATCAAGGCGGTGGAATGGAAAACCTCGAGACCGCTTCGCTTGGGCTCGCGCGTGGCGTTCGTCGCGCACTTCCTCGGCAAGCGTCTCGAATACACTTACGAGATCATCGAGCTCGTACCCGAGCGGAGACTGGTGATGCGGACGGCCGAGGGCCCGTTTCCGATGGAGACGAGCTACACCTGGGAAGACGCGGGCAACCGCCGAACCCGGATGACGCTGCGCAACCGAGGCGAGCCCGCCGGATTTGCGAGGATCGTCGCGCCGTTCATGGAAATGGCGATGCGACGGGCGAACAGGAAAGATCTCGCATTGCTGAAAAAGCTGCTGGAGCAACGACCTTAGGGCGCTCCAAAATAGTGTCGCAATGTGGGTGAGCGCCTGTTCAACGCCTATGCGGCAGCGGTACCTCGGGCGCCTCATCTGCCCGGTTCAAATAGATGCGCAGTGCCGCTTCGGCGGCACGATCCCAACCGTCCGGAATCGGTGCCAGGCGTCGACGCTCATTGTCACACTTGAACGTCAGCCATCCCCCGATATACTGCGCCCGCACCGTCCTCAACTCGCTGCCTTCGCGCTTCGCCATATTGGCGACAAACCTCGAGAACTCCGATTCTCCGAGGCCGATGTGGCCGACCCCTTTTGGAAAAGTATCCCACACCTGCCAAGTGCGTCCCGTGGAATCAGCAAACTCACGTAGTGGCATGAGGTGCCCTGGTCTCTATTCAACGAGAGGCTTGTAGTACTCGTCGAGGCAGTGCATCACGATGTGATCGTACCAGTCCCTGCGACGCGGATATGCTCTGTTGAGCCCGGCTTCGTCCCACGCAGTCTTCAGGTGAACCAGCAACACTTCGGGAGGCATTCCCTTTGCCTTCGCCATCCTGCAAATCTCTCCCGCTAACCGCGTCGCCTCTGGCGGAGTTGAGATTTTCAGATCGTCGGTAAGGCGGCTCTGAAAGCTGCTCACCAATTCCGCTGTCAAACTGAGAAAAAGTGGGTCAGACGGATCTGGCATATCTGATGGAAAAGCGGGATTGCACCTTGTACCCAGGTGATGGCGAAGCTTTTGGTGCTCGTAGCAAATTGCAGGCGAACGCGCGCGGTATCGGGAAACCGCAGGGTACGGTATCGATCACTTCTTTGCGACACGGTAGGTGTTGGAACCACTCTCAGCAAACCAGCTGTCAACCTCCTCGGTGGTCCAAACGAGAGGCTTCAGGATTCCCGCCGGCCGACCGATCGCGTGGAGGGCATGCTTCCCGCATCTCAGTTTCGCCGCACTTTCAGAAGGCGCGACTCCGAGCGACACCGCGTTTCCTGACGAATAGATCACTTGGGCACTCCAGGTTTCTTTTGTATCCGGCTTCAAGATGATCGAGTTTGCATGGGCCGAATCCTAGTCGGCGCACCTGTCGCACAGGTTACGCCGAGAAGAAGGTCGTACAAACGATGAAATCAACTTTCGGGAGCAGCGAGCACGAAATCGGAGTGATCGCTCTGATTGGGAACACCTATCGCGCGACCTTGCAAGTCTTCGCTTGACGGAGTCCTGAGATTGGGCCGACGATCATCCATCCAGACGGTGCCTCCATCTCAGCGAGATCGCGCTTCTTCCAGGCGGGCCCCAGCTCCATCGAGGACACCCATGTACACGATCCCGCCCTCGCCAAACCCAATGATCGTGCGGAACTGAGGTACGACCACCCGGTCGATCAGCTCGCCCGCCCGGCTCAGCACGTCGTATACGGCGCCATTGTTGATGACCTTTGACGTCCTGATCCAGAGCCTGTCTTCGGAATCGACGCGCGCGGCCCCCGGCTCAAATGCCGGTCGATAATCCGGCAGCTCACCAACCGGCACGAGACTTATGGCTGGCGGTTGAGAGCGCGTCGCGCTGCCGCCCGTAGCCTCGCGCGCGGCTTCAATCCGTTTGTTGATCGCCGCTCTCGCCGAATCGAGGAAAGCTCCACGCTCTTCCTCGGTCAACCGCTTCCAGTCAAACGGAACGTTCGGTGTCGAGCTCCGTGTTCCATCCGGCGCCACCCAGTCCACGTGATAGTCGCGGCCGCGCACGAGGGCCAGCGTCCCATCCGCAAACACTGCCCAGTCATCGAGCACCTGCATCGGATTGAGGGTCGTCGCGATGGCGAGGCCACCATCGTCACGCCGGCTCACCTTGATATCAACCCTGGATACTTTGACGAACCCGAGCGTGTCCTGTTTGCGCGTCTCCAAATTCGTGCGTACGACTGGCGCCGAGTCCGGCTGTAGTGGCAGCGAGAACGTCGTGGTCCCGGTAGAAACGGGAGGCGGCGCAAGCCGGCGCGCGTACCCGCGATAAATCAATCTCCCTAGCCGATCGAACCTCGGAGTGCCCAACGGCCCTCCCACCAGGTACGGCGCATCCTGCGATCTCGGCACCGCCATCACGCGAGCAATCTTTCCGCTTCCGTCAATCACCAGAACCGAGAGCGATTGCGGATCTACGAAGAGCGTCGAATCACCTTTGTAGGGGATGATTCCCGCGAGTTGCAGTCCGAACATTCCGCCCGACGCGGATGATGAATCCACGATCGTCCTGGACTTCGTCAAGGTCGAGTCGAGCAACACCACTCGACGGTGCGCTACATCAGAGATGATCAGGCGCCCACCGGGAAGTGGCCGCACCGACGAGACGCTCTCGAGCAGATTTGCCGCTGACACCCGGATTACCGGCCCCAATGGACGAACTGGCGGAACAGTCTGTGCCCCAGCCCCGACTGCGACGATCATCAGCGCCAGAACGGTTACCGACTGGCCGCTCCTGATCACCGGAAACCCGTCTCGAGGGAAGGTTCGGGCGAAGATCGAGAAGGAGGGACAGGCGCGGCATCCTTCCGGGTGTCCCGACTCGATGCCGATCTCAGCTCCACGTGAAGGTCGATGTGCGGGTTCGAGCCGGTCCGGTGGACATGGCGAGTCACGCGCTGAAATCCCGGCGCACTGATGCTCACGGTGTAATCGCCCCTGCCGTCAACCCAGACCAGAACGAAACGTCCATTCGCAAAGGTCTGCGCTGCTCGCGTGTCGCTGGTGCCGGTCGCTGTGACGCGCACGATCGGAGCTGGCACGGGAGCACCGGTAGAAGTTCTTACTTCACCCGTGATCGCATCGAGGTGCGGCTCCTGCGCCTCGACAGGCCGAATGGAGAACAGACACAGCAGGAGAATCGTTGACGACGCGCGTGTCACGAGGTCCTTCCCGCTGGCCAGTTGCGAAGGCGCCAGACACCGACGGCGAGCGCTACCCCCACGAACGCGGCAGCGTGCGCCAGAATCACCGCTGCCTCGCCGCCGGTCATTCCCTCGCCGAGGTGCTTGAGCGTCGTGAGCTGCGCGTACGGTGGCAGAACGCCGGCAAAGAGCTTCGCCAGCCACGCGGGGGCCGTCGCCGAAACGAGCGGTGCGAGCAACGCGAGGAACACGATGCCCGTCCACAACTCCACCGGAGATCTCACCGGCAGGGAGCCGAGCACGAACAGGCCGGCGGCGCCAACGATGAAGCTCGCGCTCAGCCACAGCCAGTACGAGCCCGCCGCGGAAAATGAAAGCGAATGAAAGGATGCCGCGATCGCAAACGCGATGCCCCACCACGAGAGCACGGCGAGGCCGGCGACGACACTCCACAGCCAGCACGTAATCGCGTAGTCCGGTACAGAGATACCCTTCTGAAACAGCCATATGAACGACGGCCGCGCAGCTCCCGATTGGCGAGTCAGCGCACACGTCATCACATACATCCCGAGCCACGCGACTGTGCCGGCGCCGGCGTCCCACGACGGGAAAAACGGCACCGACGTAAAGGGCAGCGCGAACACGGCCGGGAAGAGAACGCAAGCGAGCCATCCCTTTCTCGACGGGGACTCCTCGGCCCAGAATCGACGCTGCCACACGGGCACCTGCGAGGCCAATTTCGCGATCAACGCGTCATTGCTCCGTTCGCGCGAAGGCAGCCATCGTTTCGTGCCCGCCCGATGCGGCGGTGTCGAGCATGAGCGACTTGAACATTTCATCGAAGGAACCGAACTCCCGAAGCGCGTCGTCTCGCTCCCACATGCCGATGACGGTTCCGTCGCGCAGCACCAGCACGCGATTCACCACTCTCTGCAATTCATCCAGATGATGGGAGGCGATGAGCGTGCTGCGTCCTCTTGCCCGTTCCTGGCTGAGCAAGTCGTCGCGCAAGCGAATGATCGCCAGCGGATCGAGCCCGTTGGTCGGCTCGTCGAGGAGAAGGAGGTCGGGATCACCGAGAAGCGCCGCCGCCAGCTCCACACGACGGCGCTCGCCCAGAGACATGCTGTCGAGGCGGGTATTCCAGAGGTGCGCGATGTTGACCGGCGAGCTACGGTTGGTCGCGGGCGCGCCTGGCATGAGCGCGGCCAGACCCTCGAGAAAATCTCCGGTTGTGAGATAGCCATCGAACGCCGGTGCGTCGGGGATCAGGCCGACCGGTTTGCGCCGCAGGTATTGCCGGGGCGGCTCATCGTCGATCGCGACTCTGCCCTCGGTGGGCGAGACGAGCCCAAGAATCGCGCGAAAGAGCGTCGTCTTGCCGGCGCCATTCGGTCCGACGATTCCCGTTACGCCGTCCGGAACGCTCAGCGAGACGTTACGGAGCGCCGCTCGTGATGCCTTTCGGTACTTGCACGAAACCTGAGTGAGCTCAATGCGAGGCATGGCCGCCAGGAATCTGGAACGGTTGAAACTCCACGACGGTTTCCTTCCCCTCGTCACGTCGCCACACTATGCCTCCCGCGGTCAGCTTCCAGTGCCCGGACAGTGGCTCCTTTGCGAGCCGACCGAGGGTCTGGCCCGACGAATCGAGTACCTCAAAGTAGACCGCATCCGAGAACCCCGCGACGGTTGCGACGACCACGCTTCCGTTGTCCAGGGCGACGACCTGCTGAACTGCCGGGTAGTACTCTGGCTCGCTGTACGCGTCGTCTGAGCGCATTTCGCTGGGCATTCGCGCCAGAATTTTCGCGATGCGGGCGTGCGCGATCGCGGAGACGCGCCACCGCGGGGCGTGCTCGCGAACCCGTTTCCGGATCATCTGGCCGTTCGATCCGAGCCACCACACCGCGTAGTCTCGGCCGGTGATGGCGACAGCGGACCCATCAGTCAGAGCGGACGCTGAAATCGTCGCGAAGGCCCTGCCCAGGGCGCCCGGCGTCGTCGCGCGCAGGAGTGTGTCAACCGAGATCGAATCATAGCGCAGCAGCAACCAGCTGCCTATCGAGTGCGAACCGTCGATTCCATGCGCGGTCACCAGAGCGTTCCCCTTGTGGTCGAGGCCGAGCTCGGTCACCTGTTGGAGGCGGACTCGTCCCCGATTCGTCAAGTCGACGGTCCGAGCCAGGCGTTGTCCGTCCCGGTCCCAGAAGAGGATTTCGCCGCGCCGGTTGTCCAGAACGATTACTGTTCCGGAGCTGTCGCGGGCGACGGCCATGGTCCGCGCACCTATCAGCCGAGACCTTCCGTTTTGCGTCCCGAAGGGACCGCGCAATTTGTCATTGCGCGCGAGCCACCAGCGCTGGGGCTGGAGAATGACGGCGGTATCGGCCAGCACATCAACCTCCAGAACGGGCCCCGGTCCAAATGCTGCGCTGGGGACCCGTGCGAGCACGGAACGCTGGCCTAACCACCCCTCCCTGTACGGCGCGAGAGTGCCGCTGGATGGCGCGCCATTGCTCGTTTCGTCGTCAACTATCCGGAGCGACCCTTCAGCGCGAGGAGGGGGCGATCCACTTCGAGCGAACAACGATACACCTGCGAAAGAAAGCGCAAGAAGAGCCGCACCGGCGATGGCCCGCCCCGAGGAGACCATATAGCTGCGATCAAGGAGAAGTGCGGGTAGGACGTGCTACTGTTGGAGCGCGCAGCCAACCATCATCGCGGCGCAAGCATCCCCGATGATCCACTTCTCGTACCATGGAGTGCTCGCGAGCGTCTGGTTGCACCACGATATCGTGCTCTCGTAGCATGCGCTGGGATTGGCGAGTGCCAGAGTGGGCGATACGGCGACCAGCGCGCTTCCAACGAGCATGGCGCGGAAGCCGATCCTTTTGGTTGCAGTCATTGTAACCTCACTTGGGTGATGGGTGAAGTGAATGAACCGTTAAGACGTCGAGCCACGATTTGCCCTGGCACCAGCTCCGCGAAAGCCAATCGACGCAACAGCACCACATACTCCGAATCGCGCCTCCTCGGGGCGGACGCACATCGCGGCGAAGCTGCCAGGAATATCCTGGTGACCGACATCGGTGACTAGCTAGTCTATGGGTTGATGCTCTCCAATGTCAATTCCTATAATTCGACGTCGATTCTATATCAAAACGCGCCTTGGATAGACTGGATTAGGAAGTCTCGCTCTTCGCGAATGCCGCAAGGAGTACGAACCAGAATTGGGTTTCAGGTCAAAGAAGGTTGGCGTCAGTGCGAGTTCTTAGAATGGAGATCGGGTTCGCAAAGAGATTCGACCGAAACTCTGCCAACACATCGACCTCAATTCGGGGCTCGGCCGACCCACCCACACTACTTCACGATAAATGGCGTGGAGGCTTGTACGTGACCGACAGAGGACCCTGTTGGTGCCGTTGGATCGCGAAAATCGACACCAAAAAGTAGTCGATAGCGACCAGAGCCCATCCCTGGATCGAGTGGTGGATAGGTTTTCCCGGTGGTATACCCGAAAACGTTTACGGGGACAACCAGAGAATCACCTGGAGCCAGCGGAGTAATACCATCCGATATACAAGCTGGTGTGAACACCGTCGTCCAGGCTCCGTCGATTTCGCGCTGTGCCTCTGTACCGCAGAGTGCCACCTCAGCCTGCCGCGAATCGCCATTGCGCACAATCGCTGTCACCTTGAAGTAGGAGGCGCCTTGGCTGTGCCGCAACGGTACGGTATCCTGTACAGTCCGAATCGTGAGATGTGGGGACGTCAAACTTGAATTCGACCCACAGCCAACCGCGAAGGAGGCGGCAAGCAAACTGAATGGGCAGCCAAACCGCAAGCTACGAAGATTTAGGAATTGACATGCTTTGCCAGGATCAAGCCGGGTTCGCGGGACACAATGGCGATAGTGGCGCTCCTGTGTTTGGCGTTCCATACGCTAATCAGCCAGCCAGAGCTCTCGGGCTTGTTTGGGGAATTGAGCCGGCGGGATTCTTCGACCCAGATACGCCAGGAATGGCGTTGGTTTCGACGTATAGCCCGATCGGGTACGTGACAGGCGAAATAGCAAGCGCCATCTCGAACCAGTCGATGGTTGAGGTTGCTTGCTCCGGTCTAACCAATCAGCCACCGGGATGCCCCCCTTGAAATTCACACTGCCGTGCAGCTCCGATTCTATTTGGCTTCTCACTTGCGCGATACTGAGTGTCGCGTGTCGATCGCAGGCCTCAAGTGTCGCCGACTCACCTAACAGTCGCGACGGGTCGGTGCGTAGGGTGGCGGAGACATCCGCCGACCCAGCAGCCGACCAGTCGCTCGAAACACGATGGTCCGCCTGCCATCCGCCCGATACGTTCCACGGCGAGCGGCGCACTGACAGCGTCGCCGGCTCCCTCGCGACAGTTCAGGAGTCGTACAGGCTTGAGACCGTTGCCGGTCGGCAACTTCCACACAAAATGGGAGAAGAGGCAGGCAAGACAACCGAACTTCTATCGCAGACTCTCGTCCTCCTTGCCGACGGTTCCTACCATTCTATGAAGAGGTATCGGTTTAGTGGGCACGGTTCTGCACGTGTGAGGGCAATCGCTAACAGTGGAGAATATAGACAAGACGCAAATAATGTCGTCATCTCGGGCGAGGGCTGGCTCTGCACTACCCTGGTGCGATCTAAGGGCGGTGGCGGACTTATTAGTGGCGATCAAGTTCCACGTCACGGAGGAGTTGGAATGGGCATTGGGGTTTTTGTCTATACTCGAAAACCCTAGCGACGCGTGTTGCGTTCTAGTGGTTGAAAGAAGGTCGAGCCTATGGTTCGTCTGCTGTGGTCAGAAGCTCGGTCCAGCCGGGCCATGGCGGCTTATTCAGGCAGATGTGGCAGGAGATAATGGCACACCTCCCCCATGAAACAATCAGGCGCGCTGCTTCTGCTATATCGTGCTTGTTCGGCGCACGGGTTGAACGGCTTTCGGCTCTTCCCATTTGGGCACACCGTGAAATTTTCCTCTGAACACGACGGAATCGATAACCTCAGCAGCTCGAGTGTACAGCCGCGGAATGTTCGACCAATCCGTCACAATGAACGCGACGTGCGGCGGTATGTCTGACCCCTGAGTGGACTCAATCCAGCAAGTTGCCGGTGGATCTGACGCGCTTCGCTTCGATCTCATTTCGCTGCAAGAGGAGAAAGTGCGTAAGGCAACTTTCGGATTGTCGCGGAAGCTGGCCGTCACCTTCGTGCCGAGTGGCGGCTCAGGCAACTGACTTCTGACTACGCCGTTGGCGGGAATCTCGTAGATCAGCGTGCCAAGATTCGAGGCTGGTCGTACGCCAAATCCTTGGTCATATAGGACTACTACGGGACCGCGATAATCGGGCGGGAGGAGAAATTGTTCTTGCGTGAACGAAGCAGGAGACGAGTCGCTCTTAGCCGTTGAGGACTGCCCAGGCGGAGCGCAGCGTTGCAACATCACAGCGCCTAACAGAATCATACCGCCTCGAAACGGTCGGATAATTAGCATCGAACGAAGCGGCTGGAATCCTGGGTAGCGGGCGCGGGATACCAAGTTTCGCCGCCGGTAGTACGATCAATCACGTCTAATATCTGTCCTGAGTTTTGGTGCTTGGCGAAAGATTTTTTCACGGATCGCAGTTTCGCGCAGAGTTCATGCCAAGCAAGGCAGAGTTCATTCGTGCTTCGGAGTCAGATGCGCATTCTATTTCACCCAAGCATGCATTCATTTCAGCTCCGCCGGTTTTGTTCGAAGTATCTTCGGTTGGTGGTTACCGCGACCGCAGAAGCAACGATCCCAAGAACTCTCTTCTTCTGTGGGGGCATCTTTTAGCGCAAAGGGCGGCCAGCAAACCAAACACGTAGCAACAGGCTCTAGTTTCAGCCAACAGTTTGGCGGGAACTTGCTTCGCTTTGCTCCAAGAGACTTTTGCAAGCTCCTGTTTTTTCATGGGGCTTGGTTGGTTGTTCTGTGAGGGCGGCGAGAACTAGTCCGGAGTGAAGGGCGGTCACTCTCTGTTCAGCTTTGAATTCAAGAGTTGGTGTCGATGCGCTCTGGCGACCGGTTGTTGTTGGATGATCCCACCGCTGCTGTCGCCACTGCCATGAACACGAGAGCGGGGAGAAAAAAGTAAAAGCGACTAAACGACCCGAGCGTACATATCAGCAGTAGAAGGGTAGCGATTGCCCGCGCCTCCCTGACTCGACGACCTCTAATAGCCACAAGGGGGATCAGACCCGCCGCGATCGCACAAAGCGTCAGGGCCGGCCCAATCCACCACGCCAGATACGGTGTGAGTATCCAATGGGGAGCGACAACACCCGTGGCTAAAAGAGTTGACGCCACTGCAACATAAAGCGGCGCCATCGCCCGCGTACCTAGACTGGGGTCGGTTCGTTCTCCGCCACTAGAGGGCTCGTCCAGCTCCGAATGACCGCCTGTCAGTTCCATCTGTCAACAGTATAGTGAAGCATGAATGCGCAGCCGTTCTCGAGTGACACACCAGCGTCGAAATCGCCGCCCTGAGCCGGGCGGGCCGTTACAGTGTTGACGAATTCGACATATACCGTCCCGGGCCAAGAGGTAAACTCGCAGAAAATACGATTTTCATATGTCGCGTATTCTGTTCCTCTCGAGAAATCGCACGTCGTTCCGGCACTCTAGTTGTTGCGATTGAACAGCCTCCAACCCGTTGCCGCATCCCGGACTCGTCGGTACTGGCCCCAAGCGTGAATAAAACAGTAGGTTGAACTATCGTAAGTCCATATGATTCGATTCCCGTCCTCGAGGACGCTGTACTGAATGGGATCGTACACCGTGATATACTGCTCAGTGAACCCTGGAATCGCGGTGCCAGAACTATAGTAGTTGTCGTATATGACGCCTTCGGCGCAAACGTAGTCGGAGGAACCACAAGTTCCCCATGTTGCGTCCTTAACGACAGATGTGGCTACGGGGACCGCGCCGCTGCTGGCACCGCTTGCTTGGATCGATGATAGCTTGCGGGCAAAACTCGGCTGGCCGCCTTCCCGTCTCCCTTTTGCCACAGTGAAATCACATGTGGCGGGATCGAATTCAACGATCGAGAGAGTAACATGCTGCCCAGCCGGAACTTTGGCTTTTGTCACGCCACGTGCAGCCGCCTCTTTGACTCCTTGTTCCCCGGACGATTGATCGCGAATCCTCGACAAATCCAGCTACGGCGCCGTAAATCACGCGTCCGTCAGCTTGAATGACCGTTCCCCACCCGAATCGGAGCGCGGTTGACACCCTTTTCAGGTCCAGATGCGTCAGAGCAGGCAATAACGAGTAGTAGGGCGACCAGCGAGGCCAAATAGCGATGCTGGTGTCGGAGTGAGTGATGAGAACGTATCCGAGTATTCTCGTCCTTAAATACTACCCAACCCGCGTGAAAAATCAGACGCAACATTGTGGTTGCCCTCTTTTGTGGCCCTAGTGCGGGCCGGTCCGCGTGACGGCGTGATGCCCGCATTTCGTCGGCCGCAAACGCCAAGCCAATTCTGAAAAAAGTGTCACTTTTGTTTCACTGAAAGGTCGATTCTATATCAGGTTGTAGCAACGCGGAGCTATCGCCAGGTACAACCGCGAATATGCAAAGGTCGCTCTACTCTCAAATCTCGTGAACTCCCGGCGATCATCGACCACCGGGAGACGTCGCGAATTCAACAGGCGCGGAATCTTTCGACGAGAGTGCTTCCCTCCGACGAGTGGCTCATGCCGACGGTGGGATTTCCACCGACGAGATACACCGAGCCCTTGAACGGAACTGCGCGCGCGTAGTTCCTGGCGGCGGTCATCGGCAGTGCCTGCTGCCACGTGTTGTGATTCGTGTCCAGCTTCATCACTTCGCTGAGCGTCGTCTTCTTCGCCTGCGACTCGCCGCCGAAGATGTAGATCGTTCCGCAGTGGACGGCTGCGCCCGCGGTTCCGCGAGGCTCGATGGGTGGACCCGCCTGCCAGCGATCGAGAGCGGGATCGTAGATCTCGACGTCACCATAATCGGATTGCCCGCTGCGGCCGCCGAGCGAGTAGAGCCTGTTCCGAAACACCACGGCGGCGGGACTCCCCTTCGATCGCGACAGCGGCGCGCGCTCAGTCCATCTATTGGTAGCCGGATCGTACTCGGAGTGATCGGCGAGAGTCTGGCGGGAGTTCCCGCCGCCGAAGACGTGGATCTTTCCATCGAGCACCGCGGCCGCGTGTCCGCCCCTCGGCGCCGGCAGCGGCGCGGCGTTGCTCCAGCTATGCGTTCCGACGTCGTAGACCAAAACTTGGTCGCTGGGGACGTTGGTGTCAGTCTTGAATCCACCGGTTACATAAATGCGTTGGCCGATGGCAACGGCAGCGGGCGCATTCAATCCTTCACCTGGCAACGTCGTCTCGTTGCGCCAGTCATTACCATCGAAGCGCTCCACTTGGCGCACAGGTGCCCCGCCCGCCCCTGTTCCGCCGAGCGCGTAGATCGCGTCGACAGTGCTCACGACCGCGTGGGCCGAGCGTGCGTGCAACATTTCTGGAGCGGAGTGCCAGGATTCCGCAGGCTGATAAAATCGGCCCGGAGGTGGATTGCATCCAGAGCACGAAATGAGGAGCGTGCCCACACCCAGAATTCCTAGGCTACGACTTCTCGGCGTCTTGATGGCATGCAGCATGGCGAACCAACCTCTGCGAGAAATGACTGAATCCTTCGGTTGGACACCACATTCGCTCAAGAAGGATTGCGGGAGTGATTCGGGAGGCGGGAACCCGTGAACTTGGATGACGCGAGGCCGGCCCGGTCTTAGGGGCGCGATGGATGCCGAGGTTCGCTGCGACTCCGAAACACTGAAAGAGTGAACCTCACGCTCATCCGGCGAGAGGTAAGACTGATTCCACTTCGTCGAAGTTGTCGCGCTGGAGGACTGAGACTGTGTGCGCCCATGCCACAATCCCTAACACGGTATCGACGATATCCGCTTACCGATCGTTGCACGAGAAGGATCAGGGGTATATAGACAAGCCCGGTTTCCGCTTCACCCCCCGTCACATTTCCGGCAAGGATAAACAGGAACATCGTCAGGATCAGGTACCGGAGATAGCCGCTGTCCTGGCGCTCGGTGAGAACATTGAGGTGTCAATGCCCCTGAAGCCACCTTGCGTCGGCAATGTACGTGTGGGATAATCGCTCTCCGGTTTCAATTTCCCGCCCGACCCATCGAACGATGCCCACACCTGCGTCGGATCTACTACACGGTCTTCGGCACAAGTACTTTTTCGTCGTCCTGCCGATCTTCGCGGCTCTGACGGGCTGCGCCAGCTCTTCATCGGTGACTGCCCAGCCAACTGCAACTCCACCAGCGCCCACCACCGCAGCCGCGTCCTCAAAAACCGCCGGCCTGGAGCGCCGCGATGGATTCATTCCGATCCTCCTCGACAACAAGCTAGGCAAGATCTACCTGGAGCTGCCGCAGGACTCGATGCGCGCCTTGATGATGCTGACTCTCGCGACCGGTCTCGGCTCCAATCCGATCGGCCTCGACCGCGGCGCGAGCGGCAGGACGTACGTGGCACGCTTCGACAGGAACGGCGACCGCGTTCTCGTGGTGCTCGAGAACTGGAATTATCGCAGCTCCGCAACCAACAACCCGGCGCACATCCGCACCGTCGCGGAGGCATTTCCGCCCAGCACTTCGGGATCGCTGCCGATCATCTCGCAGGATGGCGGAAAGGCGGTCGTGGACGCTACGGACTTCTTCATGCGCGACTGGAATGAGGTTGCCGGCACCATCGCCGCGGCCAACGAAGGCACATATACGGTCGCGCGGGACCGGTCGAGCATCTATCGCCCGTATACGAAATCATTTCCCGAAAACAGTGAGATCGACGTCGCCCTCACATTCACGACGAACGGCAGGCCGGGACAGATAATCGCATCCATAGTTCCGGATGGCCGCGCGTTCACTCTCCGCCAGCACATTTCCCTGCTCAAGCTTCCCGACGACGGTTTCAGAACACGCGTGCTGGACCCGCGGGTCGGCTATTTCGCCGTCATCTACAAGGATTACGCACAGCCGATTCAGCTCCCGCTCGAGGTGCGACTCGCGACTCGCCACCGGCTCGAGAGAGTGAATCCCGCCGACCCCAACAGTCCGATCAAGAATCCGATTGTCTACTATATAGACAGGGGCATTCCCGAGCCGATTCGCACCGCGACCAGGGAGGGCGTGAGCTGGTGGACCGACGCATTCGACCGGGCGGGCCTCAAGGGCGCCTTCCGCGTGGAAGACCTCCCCGAAGGCGTGGACCCGATGGACGCCCGGTACAACGTGGTGCAGTGGGAGAATCGCAACGAGCGCGGATGGTCTGTGGGAGGCGCGCTCACCGATCCGCGCACCGGCGAGATGATCAAGGGAATGGCGCTGCTGGATTCCCACCGCGCCCGCACCGATTACAACCTTTACGCCGGGCTGATGGGCGCGGACGCATCTGCCGCCGACACGGCTTTCGTTCTGGCGCGCGTGCGGCAGGTGAGCGCGCACGAAGTTGGTCACACCCTCGGCCTTGCGCACAACTACATAGCGTCGACGTACGAGCGGGGCTCGGTGATGGATTACCCGCCGCCGAGGCTGACGCTCGACGCAAGCGGAAACATTGACCTTTCGAGCGCATACGCCGTCGGTCCCGGCGCGTATGACGTATTCGCCATTCACTGGGGTTATGGAATTTTCCCGCCGGGTACGGAGCAGGATTCGCTCAACGCGATAGTCGCCGACGGGTTGAGAAAGGGATTTCTCTTTCTCTCCGACGCGGACGCTCGCCCCGAGTACGCATCCGACCCGCGCACCAATCTCTGGGACGACGTGTCGGCGATGGAGTTTCTCAAGCGGCAATCGGACGTCCGCCGCGTCGCCCTGTCGCGTTTCAACGAGCGCAACATCCGCGTCGGCGAGCCGGTCGCGCTGCTTCAGGAGCGCTTTGTCCCGATCTACCTGCTGCACCGGTTCGCGATAAACGCGGTGTCGAAGACTATCGGTGGAATGGAATACAGCAACGCCGTTCGCGGCGATCAACAGCAGGCGACGCGACCGATTGACGGCGCCACCCAGCGTCGCGCGCTTTCGGCGTTGATCGAGCAGCTTTCGCCCGGACAGCTTGAGATTCCCGATCGAATTCTCGCGCTGCTCGGCCCCAGGCCGTATTCCTACGGTCCGTACGTCGAGCTTTTCCAGACGCGCACCCGGCCAGCGTTCGATGAGCTGGGAGCGGCCCGGACCCTGGCGCAGCTCATCGTTGACGCGATCCTTCAGCCGGAGCGCGCCGCACGGCTCGTCCAATTCTATCGTTTCGGCATCCGCCAGCTCACTCTCGGCGAGGTTATCGACTCGCTCACATCCGACTGGCGGCCGGGAAACACCGGCAGTCTGCAATGGGACGCGATGCGACGCGTGAAACATCGCGCAGTCGCCGACCGTCTGCTCCTTCTCGCCGCCGACAAGGACGCTGCCCCCGAGGTCAGGGCGATCGTAGAGTTGAAGATGAACACGTTGCGCATACGGGCGAAATCGCTCGCCGGGACGGGCACGGAAGATAATCGTGCGCAATGGACCGCGATCGCCGCCGACTTCACGCGATGGCTCGAGCGGCGGGAGCTGCCCACGCCATCGCCGGCTCTGCGACCCCCGCCGGGAGATCCGTTCGGAACCGACTGGTGAGCACACGGCCGCACGCCGAGGTCCTGCAGCGCGTACAGGACACCCTCGATACTGCCAGACTCGGGCTCCGAGATGTGATTGAGGGGCGCCCGGAGCGGAGGTTAGGCGGGCTAAGAAATCTCGTAGTATTCGGCCGTGCCGTCACCAACGTACTACAGAACCTCCGATCGATCGAACCTACGTTTGAGCAATGGTACCAGCCGTACGTTGCGGAGATGCGAGCGGATCCACTCCTGAGATACTTCTATACGTTGCGGTCCAAGATTCTGAAGGAGGGCACGCTGAGGACCGGCGCAAGCGTCCACATCAGTCATTTCGAATTTCCGCGTGACATGCAGCGGCTTGGTCCGCCGCCTCCGGGTGCTGGCGCTTTCTTTATGGGCGACCAGTCGGGCGGTAGTGGATGGGAAATCCAAACGGCTGATGGGCAGGTCGAGAAATTCTACGTGGACATACCTGGCGACATTGCGTCCTTCGAAGTTCACCTGCCGGATGCGCCTCTCGAACACAAAGGTCAAAAGGTCGCTGACACTAGGATCGAGACATTGGCAACGCTGTATTTCGATTATTTGGCCGGGTTGGTTGAGAGTGCCCGCAAGGAATTCTCGCATTAAGACGCCTGACCAACTTTGCGGCGGGTAAAAGAAATCGAGGCTGATCGGTTCTGAAACACGTCCGATTCGCGCCCTCACTCTTCGGTCGAATCCTCTTCTTCCCATTCCTCAAGCACATCATCGACCAAATCCTGGACGTCTTCCGACGTCCAGTCTGGCTCGACCTCGTCTCGCAAGCGTCGCTCAATTTGACGCATCGCGCGGTTAGCGTCTTCTGAATGCCAATTCCATGTCTTGGTGTACCCGCGAGAAATTCCCATTGCGATTAAGTGCTCCACTTTTCTTCGGGCTTTCGCACTAACGCGTTCCTGCTCCTCAGCGTCTCGCCATGGCTGCAACACAACATCTACGCGTTTAGATGTGGCGGTTGTCACGCGAGCTACGAGGACCTAATGTGGGAAGCTGGAGCAGAAGACAACCAGCGCAACTGCGCTGTCGAGGCCGATCGAAGCGCGAAGGAGGCTCGTCGGTTGGAGCGCGAACGATTGCGTCTTGCCGAGTTAGAGGAGCAGGCTGCCAATTGGAATCGAAGCCAGCTGTTGACCGCATACCTATCGGCAAGGCGAGCAGCCGCACAGGACCAGAATGGGGCATCTAAGCCGAGCAGGGCAGTTGATGACTGGTTGTTATGGGCTGAAGCGCATGCCGCTTCCGTCAATCCCTTACCGGCTTAGCTGGAGCAACTAGGCGCGTCGATCGCATCTCAACGCGACGGCTAACTTAGGGTATGCGGACCGATGAAGAGCGCCTCCGCTTCATAGAGAAATTCCAACTCTCGGTTACGTGGCATGACGATGTAGCTACGATCTTTTGGCGCGGGCGGGCATCACCGGGCCAGCCGGGCGGGTACCACGAAATCTCTAAGGGAAAGACGCTAGCCGAGGCCACGGACGCGGCCATCGAGCGCTACAACCGCAAGCACGGCATTGAGCTGTACCGGGTTCCGTGGACAGTGAGTTAAGCTACTGCCGCCGCGCGTTCGAAGTTGGCGGGACTGATATTGCCGAGCGTGGAGTGCCTCCTGAGTGGGTTGTAAAAGCGTTCGACGTAATCGAAACACATCGGCGCGGGCCGCATCTCTGGTGTTGTAGTGTTTCCGGTTGGTTCGTTCCGTCTTGAGCGTTGAGAAGAAGCTTTCCATGACGGAGTTATCCCAGACATTGCCAGATCGGCTCATGCTGCAGGTAACCCCAAGCCCGTGCAAGAGCCGTTGAAACGATT
>JALYYH010000168.1 GCA_030946665.1 Gemmatimonadota bacterium | reverse complement strand
GCATCGTAGGTGCGTTCATTGGCGGATTCCTCGGGAACATGATTACGGGCGCCGGCCTCAACGGCTTCACGCTGTGGAGCATCGTCCTGGCTGTACTCGGCGCGCTGATTCTGCTCTGGATTTATCGGATGGCTACGAGAGGTCGAGCCGCACCGCGCGTTCCGTAGAGCACCACTGGCTTCACGCAGGAAAAGGGTTTGCCGCTCTGGCTGTACTGGATTCTTCTCGGACTCGTCGCCGGGACACTCGCGAAGTTTCTGGTGCCAGGGCGGGACCCTTCGGGTTGTATAATCACCATTCTGCTCGGAATCGTCGGCGCTTTCATTGGCGGCTGGCTTGGTACGCGTTTCTTCGGCTGGGGACAGATCCCCGCCGGAGAGTTTGATTTCCGATCCATCGGAATCGCCACGGTTGGTGCGATCGTGCTCCTCCTCCTTGGCCGCCTCGTCAGGCGATTGTAGGTAGAGGTTTGTCGCGGGAAATTCGGCGTATCTTCGGTGCCGAGTTTAGATTTCAGGTGTGAAGGAGAGCATCGTCGTCCGCGGCGCCAGGCAGCACAATCTCAAGGGGTTCGACCTCGAGATACCCAGACGCACAGTCACGGTCGTTACCGGACCGTCTGGCTCGGGAAAATCCTCGCTCGCGTTCGATACCATTTACGCCGAGGGCCAGCGCAGATACGTCGAGTCGCTGTCGTCCTACGCCCGGCAATTCCTCGAGCGCATGGAAAAGCCCGACGTCGACTCGGTCGAGGGGCTCTCCCCGGCAGTCGCGATCGAGCAGAAGAACCCGACCAGGACATCGCGTTCTACCGTCGGCACGGCGACAGAGATCTACGACTACCTCCGACTTCTCTGGGCGCGCGTCGGACACACATTCTGTCCCAGTTGCGGACGCGAGATCAAACCCGACACCGTGCAGTCCGTCACGGACAAAGTTCTCGCCCTCGCTCCAGGAACGCGTTTTTACGTCACCTTCCCTCTCAGACTTTCCAATAAGGTCACGCACGACGTGGTGATCGAGAACCTGCGCGCACAGGGCTTCCTGCGCGTGGCGGCCGACGGACTGGTTATGCATCTCGACGACATCGCCGATTCCAGGCGCGACATCACGCGCGCGAAAGAGCTTCTGGTTGTCGTCGACAGACTTACAGCGTCAGTGGAAAGCTCGGGCCGGTTGAGTGACGCCGTCGGAACCGCGTTCAGGGAGGGTGAGGGTGACTGCGTCATCCTCGTCAACGAGCCGGTCGTATCGCCCATTGATGCGATGCCGGTCAACAAGCTTCGATTTACCGAGCGATTCGAGTGCGCCAACGACGGAACGGTAGCGCCGACGCCGACGCCACAGCTTTTCTCGTTCAACAACCCGCGCGGCGCCTGCAGCCAGTGCAATGGATTCGGCGCGATTCTGGAGTACGATGAAGCGCTGATCGTTCCCAACTGTGGGCGCTCGTTGCGCGACGGCGCCGTCGATCCGTGGACCAAGCCTCGCTACGAGAACAAGCGGCGGGCGTTGGCCGAGTTTTCGAAGCGCGAACGAATTCCGATGGACAAGCCGTGGGACGAGCTCAGCGCCGCGCATCGCCACCTGCTGCTCCACTCGAAGGCTCGTGGTTACAAGGGGATCTTTCCGTTCCTCCGCGATCTGGAGGAGAAACGCTACAAGCAGTACATCCGCGTTTTTCTGCGGCAATACCAGACGGCGCAGGAGTGTCCGCGCTGTCATGGAACCAAGCTGCAGCCTGAGGCGCTCAACGTACGGGTCGGCGGACTCAACATCGCTCAGGTCGCGGAGCTTCCGGTTGACGAGCTCGCCGTCTGGCTGAACGAGCTTCAGCTGAGCGAATTCGAGCGCAGCGTCGCGGCGATGATCCTCAAGGAGGCTCGCGATCGCGTGACGTTCCTCCGCGATGTCGGGCTCGGCTACCTGTCGATGAATCGCGCGACGCGCACGCTCTCTGGAGGGGAGGCGCAGCGCATTGGCCTCGCGAACTCGCTCGGGTCACAGCTCGTCGACACACTGTACGTACTGGACGAGCCATCGATCGGACTCCACTCGCGCGACATGGACAGGTTGCTCAAGCTGCTGCAGAGACTCCGCGATGCCGGCAACAGCGTGCTGGTCGTCGAGCACGATCTCGCCGCGATCGAGATGGCTGATTACATGGTCGAACTGGGACCGGGGAGCGGCGAAGCCGGCGGAGAGATCGTCTTCGCGGGACCGGTGTCGCGGATCGCCGAGAGTCCGCTCACGGGTCAGTACGTGACTGGAGTACGGACGATTCCGCTGCCCGCCGAGAGACGTCGACTCGGTCCGCGCTGGATTACGCTGACCGGTGCGCGCGAGCACAACCTGCGGGATGTGGATGTCCGGATTCCGCTCGGTGCCCTGACGGTCGTCACCGGCGTTTCCGGATCGGGCAAGAGCACGCTGGTGCACGATGTTCTCTACCGCGCTCTGGAAACGCAGCTGGTTGGCGAGCACTCGGCCAAGCTTCATCTTGGCGAGAAGGTCGGCGAGTACGAGACGATGACCGGATTCGACGCGCTCGAGGACGTCGTGATGATCGATCAGAGTCCCATCGGAAAATCGCCGCGATCCAATCCGGTCACTTACGTGAAAGCGTTCGACGAGATCCGGGGGATTTTTGCCGATACTCCTCTTGCCCGGCAGAGGAAGTACACGCCGGGAACTTTTAGCTTCAACGTCGAGGGCGGCCGTTGCGAAGGGTGCGAAGGCGCGGGAGCGCTCGAAGTCGAGATGGTGTTCATGGCGGACGTGTACGTGCCCTGCGAAGACTGCGGGGGAAAGCGCTACCAGCCGGAAGTTCTCGACGTGACGGTGCGCGGGAAGAACATCCACGAGGTGCTGAATCTGACCGTGGATCAGGCAATCCGGTTTTTTCCGCGCCAGGAGAAACTCGGCCAGGCGCTGTGGCAGCTACAGCAGGTCGGGCTCGGGTATCTTCGCCTGGGACAGCCGGCGACAACGCTGTCCGGTGGAGAGGCGCAGCGCATCAAGATCGCGCGAGAGCTGGCGCTGGCCGGCAAGAGATCCGGGAAGAAGATGTACGTGATGGACGAGCCCACGACCGGACTTCACCTCGAGGACATTCGAAAACTGGCGAAGGTTTTCGACCGGCTGCTCGAGCAGGGACACTCTCTCGTCCTGATCGAGCACAATCTTGACGTAATCAAGCTCGCCGACTGGGTGATCGACCTGGGCCCGGAGGGCGGCATCGGTGGTGGAAGAGTGGTGGCGATGGGACGTCCGGAGCACGTCGCGCTTGTAGAGGGGTCGCACACGGGCCGTTGGCTGGCTCCGTTGCTAGAGCGGCGTGCACCGCCGAGAGAAGCGTCGCGTTTCGTACTGGCGGAAGTCGAGGAGATGTCGAGCCAGCTGGCGCTCTAGAATCGGGCAAACCGGTTGGTTAGCGTGTCTCCTGCGCGATGCGCGCAAGTTTCACCGAGAGATTCCGCGGCGTAATCCTGTTTGCTTGCGCAAGAATCTTGTTCTTGATTCCGGGAATTGCGACGCGCTTCCCGTGCATCATCGCCTCGTACCCGAAAGTCGCGACCTCGGCTGCATCGGCGATCCCGAATGCGCTGAAAAGTCGCGATCCGCGCAGGTGCGCGGTCTGCGCAAAATCGGTATGGGTCGGGCCCGGACAGAGGGCCGTGACGGTGACGCCCGAGTTCCTTAGCTCCTCCGCCAGCGCCTCGGAGAAGCTCAACACATAAGCCTTCGTCGCACGATAGACTGCCATCAGCGGTCCGGGCTGAAACGCCGCCGTCGACGCAACGTTGAGCACTCGACCAGACCGGCGCTTGATCATCGGTGGGATGAAGAGCTTGGTAAGGTAAGTGAGCGCGGTGATGTTGACCTGGATCATGTCGAGCTCGCGCTGAATCGCCGTATCCGCGAACTCGCCACCCAAACCGAAGCCGGCGTTGTTGACCAGCACATCAATGTTGATGTTCTCGTTGTGCAGAAAGTCGAAGATTGCCTGGGGCGCGTCCTGCAGCCGCAGGTCGGCCGCGAAGACGTGGGCCTTGATCCCGAACTTTCCCTCCAGTTGGCCAGCAGC
>JALYYH010000287.1 GCA_030946665.1 Gemmatimonadota bacterium | reverse complement strand
GCGCGACCACGAGACCGAGGGGACCGAGCAGCTTGCCGACTACCAGCACCGACGTGATGGTGAGCACCGGAGGCATGTCGATCTTCTTCGACATCACGAGGGGAGAAACCAGATTCCCTTCGATCAGGTGAATCACGACGCCCAGCAGGAGGACGTAGACCGCGCGCGTCCCGCCGCCTGGTCCGCCGAGGACGAATAGGGCCGGCAGGGTCGTCGACAAGAGCGTTCCGAAAAACGGAACCACCGCCACCAGGCCAGTGAATATTCCGAACGTCAGCCAGTAGGGAACGCCGAGTATGTAGAGCCCCAGCGCGGTAAGCGCGGCGAGGAACGTCATGGTCAACAGCTGACCAACGATGTAGGCGCGAAGCGCATCGGCGAGGTCGCGCAGCACGTCGCGCACCAGGTCCCGATGAATCGGTGGGAACAGCGCAATGAGCCACTCCCTGTAAACTCCCGGCTGCAGCGCGAGGTAGATACTCATCACCGCCACCGCGAAGCAGTCCACCATCACGTGCACCAGCGACAAGACCCTCGGGACTAGAAGTTGCGCCTGGCCGGTGACCTGGTCGTACACGGCGCTGATGAGGGGATGCTCGCCCGGTTTCCACACGTCCCGCATCGCGGGGAAGCGCGTGACGAAATGGTCGATCCCTGTCTCCCACGCTTCGATGTACTTGGGCATCACGACGATCAGCGCGCGTGTCTGCTCTACCACCGGAGGAAGCAGAATCGCAAACAGGCCGAGCAGTGCGGCTGCGGTCCCGATCACCGAAACGAAAAAAGCGAGCTTCGGCGGCAGGTGAACCCTCTCGACCAACAGATCTCTCACTGCGCCGAGGTACAGCGACATGATGATCGCGATGAAGAGGAGGAGAAAGACGTCGGCTGTCGCTCCCAGCATCCAGAGGAGCAGGAACGTCAGAATCACGCCGGCTAGAATCGGCGCAACTTTGACCCTCGCGACCGGCACCAGCGCGCTAGACAACTCTACTTCTTCTCGTCGGGGATCTCTTCAACCTCGACGGCCTCCTCTTCAGCGTGCCGGCCCGCGCCCAGCGCCTTGTTGTTGATCTGCGTGGAGGCAGGCAGCACTCCCATCTTCTGCTTCAGCGCGATGAGCTGCATCTCGGCGGAGATGTTGGCGCCGCCGGCCTCGAGCTTCTTGAAGTCGTTGGCCAGGCGATCGCCCGAGAACTCCTCGTCGATCTCGGCGCTGGCTTTCACCTTCCGCTCGTTGCTTTCGATTTTTTCTTCCATCCGGGCGAACGCCTCGAAGGCGGATTTCTCCGAGATGTGGGACATCGTCTCGTTGATCCGGCGCTGCGCTTCGGTGCGGCGCTGCTTCGCGAGCAGAAGATTCTTCTTGCGGTTCGCCTCTTCGATGTTGTCGTTGAGGTTGCGCAGCGAGTCCTTGAGGCGATCGGTCTCCTGCTTGTGCGCCTGCCATGTCAGCTGCATCTGCTCGCCGCGCGAGATGTGCTCGGTGCGACGCATCAGTGCCTGCTTGGCGAGCTCGTCCTGATTCTGCTGAACCGCGAGCATCGCTCGGCGCTCCCAGTCCTCCGCCTCCTTGAGCTCCTGCCTCGTCTGGTCCTGGAGTCGCTTCTCATCGGCGATGGCGGCCGCGACCTGCTGCTTCGCTTTGACCAGCTGCGAGCGCATGTCGAGAATGATCTGGTTCAACATCTTCTCCGGCTGCTCAAATTCCGAGATCACAGCGTTGACGTTGGACCGGAACAGCATTGCTATACGATCGAAGATATTCATAAAAAATAGGATTGAGTGCTGATAAGAGGCGAAGTTACAGCCTTCTCCCCTGCTTAACTAGCTAATGGTCACCCGTCAGACCGCTTGATCTGGTACAACCTCTCCTTCGCCAGGCGGCGACCGGTCGGAGTGGCAGCCAGCCCGCCACCCGCGGTTTCCCGATAGCGGACGTCCATCTCCCGCCCGATCTCGCCCATCACGTCGATCACCTCGTCGACCGGAATCGCAAACGTGATTCCGGCCAGAGCCATCTCGATTCCCGCGAGAGCGATCGCTGACCCCGTTGCGTTGCGAAATACGCACGGCAGCTCGACGAGCCCACCCAACGGATCGCAAACCAGTCCCAGCGTTCCCTGCATCGTGAGCGCCACTGCGTGTCCTACCTGCGACGGCGTTCCCCCCAACATCTCGGTCGCGGCGCCCGCAGCCATTCCAGCCGCGGCTCCCGTTTCCGCCTGACACCCGCCCTCGGCGCCTGACAGCGACGCCCGCTCCGCGACCACGGCTCCAATCAGCCCCGCGGTCGCCAAACCATCAACCACTTTCGCATCCGGCACCGATCGCGCTTTCGCGAGACCGGTCAGGATCGCCGGCAGAACTCCCGCACCACCCGCGGTGGGTGCAGCCACGATCACCCCCATGGCCGCGTTCACCTCCTGCACCGCCAGCGCACGGGTGAGAATGTCGCGAAAGGGAGTCTGCGAGAGGGGACCATTCTTGCTTGTCCGCAGCTTCGCCGCATCTCCTCCCACCAGGCCCGATGCGGAATACAAATCACCGACGATCCCCTTCTCTATTGCGCTACGCATCACACCGAGCGCCCGTTGCAGTGCGGCCCGGATGTCCTCTACCGGCCGGCCCTGGTCGCGCGCCTCCGTCGCAAGCGCAACCTCTGCCAGCGTCTTCTTCTCCTTTTCCGCGTCCCGAATTGCATCAGCGAGGGCTTTGTACACTCAGCCCCCACTCACTTTGTCGAGCCGACGGGTCCACCGGACCCAATCGAGTGCCCTCAGTTCTTCTCCGGCTTTCTTGTCGGGCTGCTCGTCGCATTCGATTACCATGAACGCGTCACCGCCCCGTTCCTTTCTCGTCAGCTTCAGCGTTGCGATGTTGATGTCGTGCTCGGCGAGGATCCCGGTGATTCTGGCTATCGAACCCTTCCTATCCTCAGCTACGAGAACGATGGTGTGGAAGTTTCCGGTCACTTCGACGGGGTAGCCGTCGATCTCCTGTACGAAGATCCGACCCGCCCCAAGCGAGGAGCCGAGCATGGTGGCTTTGGTGCCATTCAGCTCGATGTTGATGCGGACGGTGTTTGGATGCGCGGCGTCGGAGATGGTCACTTTCTCGAATTTGTAATCGAGGCCATCGCGCTCCGCGATCTGCAGGGCCTCTCGGAGCCGCTCGTCGTCGGGGCGGAAGCCGAGCAATCCGCCAACGAGGGCCTTATCGGTACCGTGACCTTCCCCCGTCCGCGCGAACGAGCCATGCAGCTGCAGGAGACCCGATTGGGGGGTTCCACCGACGAGACAGCGGGCGAGCAATCCAAGCCTGCACGCGCCGGCGGTGTGCGAGGAGGACGGACCAACCATCACCGGGCCGATTATGTCCAGCAAACTCACCATTCAAGCTCCTTTGCGCTTGCCCGACGTCGCACATCCCCTTTGCGCGTGTCCGACCCCGCGGATGTTCCTCGCGGGCTCGACCTCACCCCACCTTGAGCGCCACCTTCCTACGACCTGCGCCAGCTCCGTTTCGCTTGCGGCGCAGCATGGTGCGCAGATACTGACCCGTGTATGACTCCTTTACATCCGCCACGTCTTCCGGCGTTCCGGCCGCGACGACATCGCCGCCGCGCAGCCCTCCTTCCGGGCCAAGGTCGACGATCCAATCGGCGGTCTTGATCACGTCGAGGTTGTGTTCAATGACGAGCACAGTGTTGCCGCGGTCAACAAGTCGGTGCAACACCGTCAGGAGCATCCGCACGTCCTCGAAATGGAGACCGGTGGTAGGCTCGTCAAGTATATAGAATGTGCGGCCGGTGTCTCGCTTCGACAGTTCGGCGGCCAGCTTGACTCTTTGTGCTTCTCCGCCGGAGAGCGTCGTCGCTGACTGCCCCAGGTGAATGTAGCCGAGACCGACGTCGAAGAGCGTCTGGAGCTTCTGACGAACGCGCGGCTGATTCTCGAAGAACGCCAGTGCGTCTTCGACGGTCTGTTCGAGCACGTCGGCGATGCTGAGGCCCCGGAACCGGACCTCGAGCGTCTCGCGATTGTAGCGCTTTCCCTTGCAGACGTCGCACGGAACGTAGACGTCGGGAAGGAAGTGCATCTCGATCTTGACGAGTCCATCTCCTTCGCACGCTTCGCAACGTCCGCCCTTCACGTTGAAGGAGAACCGCCCCGGCCCATAACCGCGGATCTTCGCTTCGGGCAGCTCGGCGAAAAGCTCCCGGATTGGAGTGAAGAGTCCGGTATAGGTGGCTGGATTCGACCGCGGCGTACGTCCAATCGGACTCTGGTCGATATCGATCACCTTATCCAGGTGCTGGAAGCCGGTAATGCGCTTGTGCGCGCCGGGAATCACTCTCGCGCGGTAAAAATGCCTCGCCATTGCGCGGTGAAGGATGTCCTCGATGAGCGTGGATTTCCCGCTCCCTGACACGCCGGTGATGGCGACGAAAAGTCCGAGAGGAATCTCGACGTCGAGACTGCGCAGGTTGTGCTCGCGCGCGCCCTCGATGCGGATGACGCGATCCTTGTCACGGCGGCGGCGCACCTCGGGAATGGGAATCTCGGCCTCGCCACGCAGATAGCGGCCGGTGATCGAGTCCGGATGGTCGCGAACTTCATCGACAGTCCCGGCGGCGATGACGAGACCGCCGTGCTTTCCAGCGCCGGGCCCGAGGTCGATGAGATGATCTGCCGCCTCCATTGTCTCTTCGTCGTGCTCAACCACGATCACCGTGTTGCCGAGATCGCGCAGCTGGCGAAGCGTGTTGAGCAGACGAGCATTGTCGCGCTGATGGAGTCCGATCGACGGTTCATCGAGGATGTAGAGGACACCGACCAGGCGCGAGCCGATCTGGGTCGCCAGGCGGATGCGCTGCGCTTCGCCGCCGGAGAGGGATTCCGCCGAGCGGCCAAGAGTGAGGTACTCGAGTCCGACGTCGTTGAGGAAGCGGAGTCGCTCGCGAACTTCCTTCAGAATCGGCGCTGCGATTTCGGGGTCCAGTCCCGGCTTGCCGTCACTCCGGACAGGAACGCTCTCGAAGAACTCGAGAGCCTCGGTGATGGAGAGCTGGACGAGATCGCCAATGTTTCGTCCGGCGAGAGTGACGGCGAGGGATTCGGGCTTGAGTCGGCGGCCATCGCATGTGGTGCACGCGCGCGGCTGCATGTACTCCTCGAGCTCGAGTCGAACCGAATCAGATTCCGTTTCGTCGTACCGGCGCTGGATGTTGGAGAGGATTCCTTCCCAGCTGGTTCCGGAGCTGTCGGTTCGCTGTCCGCTTTTGCCCCCAGTACCATATAGAAGCTTGTCCCGCACCTCCGGACTCAGCTTGCCCCACGGTGCATTGAGGTTGAAGTCAAACTGTTTGGCCAACCCGGGAAGAATGACCTTCTTGAGATATCCATCGGGCTCGCCCCAGGGCAGCACCACACCTTCGAGAATGCTGATACTGGGATCGCCGAGCAGCAGCTCCTCGCTCACCTCGCGGCGCGAGCCGAGACCCCCACAGGCGGGACAGGCGCCGAAGGGAGAGTTGAAGGAGAAGTGGCGCGGCTCGAGCTCGGGCAGCGAGATCGCGCAGACGGGGCAGCCGTACCTCTCGGAAAAAAGGTTTGGGCTGCGATCGTCCTGACGGTGAATCTCGACGAGCCCTTCGGCGAGCTTTAACGCGGTCTCGACGGAATCGTTGAGTCGTCCCCGATCTTCGGCGCGCACGACCAGTCGGTCGACGATTACCGAGATGTTGTGATTCATCCGACGGTTAAGCTTCGGCGGGTCCGCGACTTCGATGAGCTCGCCGTCGACGATTGCGCGGACGAATCCCTGCTTGCGGGCGGCTTCGAACAGCTCGCGGAACTCACCTTTGCGTCCGCGGACCAGTGGAGCGAGAACCTCGATCTTCGTCCCTTCCGGCCAGGTAAGGATCGAGTCGGAGATCTGTCCAGCGCTCTGGCGCTCGACCGGGCGGCCGCAGCTTGGGCAGTGAGGCGTCCCAGCCCGAGCGTACAAAAGCCTCAAGTAGTCATAGATCTCCGTGACAGTTCCCACGGTAGACCGCGGGTTGTGCCCGGCGCTCTTCTGCTCGATGGAGATGGCTGGCGAGAGGCCCTCTATCGAGTCGACGTCCGGCTTCTCCATCAGGCCCAGGAACTGGCGGGCGTAAGCGGAGAGCGACTCGACGTAACGGCGTTGGCCCTCGGCGTAGATCGTATCGAATGCGAGGGACGACTTCCCCGATCCCGACAGGCCAGTGATGACCGTCAGGCGGTCGCGGGGGATGGTGACGTCGATGTTGCGAAGGTTGTGCTCGCGGGCGCCGCGTACAATCAGTGATTCTTCCGGCATAGCCTTGTAAAATCGCGGGTTACGCCCCCAGACTCAAGGCGGCCCCTAATGAAGGGCGACACGCTGCGCGGTCAAATTTCGACCTAGCTCAGGCGTTCATTTTGCACGGAGGGGCGACATGCCCGTTTTAAGAGAGTTAATCGACGTCTTAACGATGAAGTCGGATCGTCCTATGCGCCGTTTAGTGGCGTATTACGTGATCCTGGCGATCGTCGTTGCGATACTGGCGTTTTTCTTCCCGGGTGAGATCGCGCGGACTGCCGCCAAAGGACTTGGTGATATCCCGGAGGGTCCGACTATACTGGCGGACGCGCTGTCGTCGCCCAGCGCGTCGGGTACCTTCGGCATCGGATCGCTGGTGAGCGTCGCGATTACCACAGTGATGATTCTCGTCGGCGCTCTGTTGCTGATGCTTCCGGTGACCTGGGTGTATATGTCCGCCCGGCCCTCGGGGGGGCAACACAATCAAAACGTGGTGCAGACGCTGATCATCCTTCCCCTGGTCGTCGCGGGGATCGTGTTCATGGTGCAGAACAGTCTGGCACTGGCTTTCAGTCTCGCCGGAGTGGTCGGCGCGGTACGGTTCAGGACATCGCTCCGCGACTCCCGGGACCTCGTTTACATCTTCCTCAGCATCGTGGTCGGGTTCGCCGCGGGCGTGCAGTCGCTTGCCGTAGGCGCGGTTGTCTCCATCGTCTTCAACTTCGTGCTGATCATCACGTGGCGCTACGACTACGGCAGAAACATGCTGATGCCGACAGCTGCGGCGCAGTGGTCGCGGCCACTGCAAGCGCTCGCCAGCCCGACGGGAGACCATCAGATTCCCGATCGAGACCTCCTGCTGTCGCTGACGCCGGAGAGGGCAAACGCTCTCGCTGACCGGTTCGACCGGGTGCGTGACGCCATGGGCAAGAAGAAAAAGGCCCGCTACAACTCCATCCTGACCATTACGACGGACAACGTAGCCGACGCGCAGCAGCAAGTTGAAGAGGTCCTCAACAGGATGACAAAGCGATGGGACCTCGACGAGATCGTGACCAACGTCGGCAAACCCTCCGAGATTTACTATCTCCTGCGGCTCAAGAAATCCATCCCGCGAGATGTCCTCCTCACCGCGATTCATGAGAACGCCGACGGGATCATCACCTCGGCGGATCTGGAGACCGGCGATTCGGCGAATGAAAAATCGGCCGACAAAGGATGAGTGGCGCGCGCACGCTCGTACTGCTGGCAGGTTTGTGGCCGTGGGTTTCGGCTTGTCGCGGGACACCGCTGGCCAAGGCAGCGCAGGTGCGCGAGGTCGAAGCGACGCGTAAGCAGGAGCTCGCACGCAGGCTGGCGCTGGCCGACGCCAATCCTTCGAAGCCGGTGCCGGTGGCCCAATGGATCATGCCTCCCGAGCTGCGAGAAATATCCGGGCTCGCGCTTACGCCTCGCGGCACCGTTCTGACGCACGACGACAATATCGGCAGGGTTTACGAGATCGACCCGAGAACCGGGATCCTGCTCAAGGCGTTTTCCCTGGCTGGCGGTGTCCGCGGCGACTTCGAGGCGATTACGACCGCCGGAAACGACGTCTACCTGCTCCAGAGCAAGGGAAAGATTTACAGGTTCAAGGAAGGCGAGGACGCTTCGCAGGTCCCCTACTCGCTTTACGATACGGGGCTGAAACAGGAGTGCGAATTCGAGAGCATGGCATTCGAGGCGGACAGCTCCCGCCTTTTGCTCGTCTGCAAGAAATTGTTACGGAAGCCGGCGCCCAAGGAGCTGCTGATTTATCGCATACCGCTGCCTTTGGGTGACCGCTCGGCAATTACCTCGCTCAGAGTGCCGATCCAGGATGTCATCGGGTCGAACAGGTGGAAGAATTTTCATCCATCGGACATCAACATCGATCCGGTCACCAAGAATTACGTTATCGTCGCAGCGCGGGAGAAAGGGCTCATCGTCGTGACTCCGGACGGCGAAGTCGTCCGCTCCGAGGCACTCCCGGGAGACCATAGGCAGGCTGAAGGCGTGGCGATCACGCGGGACAGCCTGCTGCTGGTCAGCGACGAGGCGAATGTGAAACCTCCCGCAATCACGCTTTACCGCTGGCGACGGTAACAACGACCCCAGGGACATTTATGGATACAACCGTGTTCGTGAGAGCTCGAGTCGCCTGTGGATTGGCAACCGTGCTGATAATGGGCGCCATTTCGACAGCGGCAGCACAGAACCCAACGCGAATCCTCGGAACCGACAGCGTCGTGGTCATTCCCGGTGAGATCTACCGGGCGGGACAGTTTCACAGGGCTCTCCTGGGTAACAACTACCGCGATGAGTGGACGACGCCCATCAAGGTGCCCGTGCTCAACCTCCGAACTTTCCGCGGCGGGCTCAAGCCGGGCAAGAAAGGAGGCGGGGCGCAAACCGTATCGCTGCGATTCGCCGCAGCCGATGGCTCGGAGTACGTGTTCCGATCGGTGAAGAAAAGGTTCAGTGTCCTTCCCAAGGTGTATGATGGAACCGTCATCTGGTATATCGTCAGAGACGAAGGAAGCGCCTCGCATCCCCTGGGAG
>JALYYH010000286.1 GCA_030946665.1 Gemmatimonadota bacterium | reverse complement strand
CCATAAACGTCGTCGCCCATGACAGGATGGCCGATAGACGCGAGATGAACGCGGATTTGGTGAGTCCGTCCTGAATGGAGATGCGCACGAAGAAGGTCCCCCGCGTCGAACCGGGCAAGGCGTATGAGGTCGGTCTTGGCCGGCCGACCCTTATTGACGATTGCCATGCGCTTCCGGTCTCGGGGATCACGGGCTATCGGCTTGTCGATCGCAAGGGCGTCCGTGGTGAGATGACCCCAGGCCATCACCGCATAGCGCCGGACCACCCGGCGGGCGGCGATCGCCGCGCTCAATATCCGGTGCGCCCGATCCGTTTTTGCCACGACAAGGAGGCCGGAGGTCTCCTTGTCCAGACGGTGGACCATTCCGGCCCGCTCCGGCTCCCCCTCCGAGGAGAGCGACCCACCGCGACCGAGCAGCGCGTTCACGAGAGTCCCGCTCCAGTTGCCGGGCGCGGGGTGGACGACCATCCCCGCCGGCTTATCGACGACGAGGAGATACTCGTCCTCGTAGACGACGCTGACCGGAATGTCCTCCCCGATAATCGTACGCTTTTCCACCTTCGGGATCTCCACTCTCACCACTTCACCGAGCTCCGGTCGGTAGCTGGCCCTCTGCTTTCGCCCGTTCACGAAGACGTGCCCCTGCGCGATCAGCGTCGCTGCCTGCGTGCGCGACAGCTGCGCTCGCTGGGCAATAAACAGATCGAGGCGGACATCGCTGTCCGCCTCGACCGGAAACTCTCTGGTGTCGCTCAGGGCTAGATCTCCGTAGGAGTATCCGATACCGAAGCGGGGGCAACGACCGCGGTGGGCGATCGCTCCTCCCCCCACAAAACCCACGCGAGCAAAAACGCGCCGACGCTGACCGCCATGTCTGCAACGTTGAACGTCGGCCAGCGGAGGTCGCCGACGCCGACATCGATAAAATCGACCACTCCTGTCGCGGAGCGCACGCGATCGATGAGGTTTCCCACCGCTCCCCCGCAGACGAGACCGAGAGCGATCGTGCGCGGGAAATCCCCCTGACGCGTCGCCTGAAAGAGGCGGCCAAGAATTACCAGCGCGCCAGCGGTGAGCGCCATGAAGATCCAGCGGGAATAGATCCCGAGATTCAAGCCGAATGCCGCGCCGGGATTGTACACGAGCGTCAACCGAACGTGATTGCCAAGTATCTCGTGCGGGATGTGCTGCGGCGACAGCGTCGCTGCCGCTATCAGCTTCGTTACGAGATCCAGCGCCACGACGGTTACCAGGGTGCCCCAGAAAAGGGGCGGATTAGGCCTGGCGCTTTCCATCTTCTTCGCGCTGCTTGCACTCGATGCAATACCTGGCGTGCGGCAATGCGTCTAGTCGCTCGAAGCTGATGTCCCGCCCGCAGTTGTGGCATTTTCCGAATTGCTCCGGATTGCGATAAAGCCGGCGAAGCGCTTCGTCGATGTGCCAGAGAAAACGGCCTTCCTGGCTCGCGAAAAGAAATGCCTTTTCGCGCTCCATGGCGTCAGTGCCCTGATCGGCCATGTGGAAGGAGTATGCGCTCAGGTCGCCGTCGGCGCCCTGCGGAGTCGACCCGAAAGTCTCGTCATAATGTCCGAGCTCCTTGAGAACGCGCTTCCGCTCCTCCAGCAAACGCTTTTCAAAGTGCAGGAGATTCTTTTTTGTCATCGCCTTCGGTTTTTTGCTGCTGCTAGCTGCTGTTGCCATTTCTAACCAACCCTCTCCAAGGCGACTTGAACGCTCTGCCCATCAAGGTCGAACGCGTGCGTCGCGTGTGTTCCTTCGATTTTGTCGCCGATTGAAACGCGCACGGCGAGAACTTCATCGGCAATCCACTTCTGAAACGCTTTCACAGCTTCCTGAATCTCCGTCCCCGCCCCGAGATAGAGCGTGATGCGATCACTCACCGCGAAATCCAATTCCTTCCTCATCCTCTGGATCCTGCTCACCAGCTCGCGCGCCAGGCCTTCGAGCCGGAGATCACGCGTCACAATGGGATCGAGCGCGGCGAAGTAGCCGCCTTCCTCTTTCACCACCAGATCACCCGAAGCACGACGAACGATCGTCAGATCCTCCGCGCTGAGCTCCCGAGATTCGTTCTCCACCGAAACGTACAACGGCTTCCCCGCTTCGAACTCCCTCAGGGCTTCGCTATCGAGGGCCTGAACCGCCCGGCTGGCGAGCGGCGTATTCTTGCCGAACTTCCTACCCAGCGACCTGAAATTCGGCTTAGCCTGTAAAGTTACTAGATCGTCAGCGCTGGAGATGAACTCCACCCTTTTGATATTTAGCTCAGCCGCCAGAAGGGGGCTGAGCTCCTCCAGCGCAGCCTGAGCGCGTGTCGCGCCTTCCCGGGAGACGCCGCCCGGAAGAGGCACCACGCATACCATTCTCGCGAGCGGCTGGCGCACCTTGACACCGGCTTCTTCGCGGGCCGCGCGGCCCAGCGTGGCGATCGTCCGGATGTGCGTCATGGCTCGTTCCAGATCGACATCCCCGCGCGGGCCGGTGGCGGGGAGATGTGCCCCCCCGCTGACGCTCGAGCCTATTTCCGCGTTGCGCGTGTAGGGCGCGAGGTGGACAGACGAGCCCGTCAACTCACGGTGTACCCAGTCCGTGATAAATGGCGCAAAGGGCGCCAGCAATCGGCAAGTAACCCACAGGATCTCGTGCAGTGTGGCGAACGCAGCGCGGTTGTTTTCTCCCTCGACATCGTAGAATCGGTGCCGGCTCTGCCGGACGTACCACTTGGAGACGTCCTCATCGAAGAATGTGATCACCGCCTTGGCGGCGTTGGTTGCCTCGTAGCGGGCCAGCAGCTCGTCGGCCTCCCGCTCCACCGTCGCCAGGCGAGAGAGGATCCAGCGGTCGAGGGCGGGACGCTTCTCGAGCGCCGGATCCCCGTCCGAGGGCGACCAACCGAAATTCGCGTATTCGGCGAAGATCCCGGTGTAGACATTCTTGAAAGTGAGAAGAAACCGGCCGGCGGTGTCACGGATGCCACCTTCGTCAAAGCGACGTGGTGTCCACAGCTGGCTCGATGTCGTGAGGAACAGGCGGACGGCATCGGCGCCATAACGTGGAATGACTGTCTCCGGGTCGATCATGTTCCCAAGCCGCTTCGACATCTTCTGGCCCTGGGCGTCGAGCACCAGATCATTCACGACGACAGCGCGGTACGGCGCGGGCTCACGGTCCACCGGCGCGTGTGTCTCGTGCGCGAGCAGATTGTTGGGCAGCGCATCGCCGAGGCCGGTCGCGATCGCGAGCAGCGAGTAGAACCATCCGCGCGTCTGGTCGATTCCCTCAGCGATGAAATCGGCGGGGTAGTACCGCTCGAACGTGTCACGGTTCTCGAATGGAAAATGCCACTGGGCGAAAGGCATCGAGCCCGAATCGAACCAGGCATCGATCACCTCGGGGGTGCGGGTCATCGTACCGCCGCATTGGCATTTCCAGGTGAACCGGTCGATGAACGGCTTGTGCGGATCGAACTTGTCGCCGAGCGCGACGCCCGAGCGTTCGGACAGCTCGGCGTAGCCGCCGATGGCTTCCGCGTGGGAGTCGTTCCGGTCGCAACCCCAGATAGGCAGCGGCGTTCCCCAATAGCGGTCACGCGACACGGCCCAATCGATGTTGTTGGTCAGCCACTCACCGAAGCGACCCGCTCCGACCTCGGGCGGATGCCAGTCGACGCGCGAATTGCGGATCAGCATCGCATCCTTGAACTCGGTGGTGCGGATGAACCACGAAGTCCGGGCATAATAGAGCAGCGGCGTCTCACACCGCCAGCAGTGTGGATACGCGTGCTCGTGCAGCGTCGACTTCCAGAGCACGCCGCGCCGCTTCAGCTCCTCGAGAATGACGGCATCCGCGTCCTTCACGAACATTCCGCCCACGAGCGGCATGTCGGCCGGGAACTCTCCACGGAGATTTACGGGCTGGAGGAAAGCCAATCCATTGCGTTGCCCAGCCGCATAGTCGTCGGCGCCGAACGCCGGGGCCATGTGGACGACACCCGTGCCCTCGTCGGCAGAGACGAAGGACTCGCCGACGATTATTTCGTGCTTGCCTTCCTTGTACTCGATCCAATCGAGCGGCCGCTTGTACCGTTTGCCGACCAGATCGGTGCCCCGAAAGGAACGAACCATCTCCCACCGGTCAGCGAAATCGTCGCCCAGCACCGACGGCGCGCGCGCTAGTGCGAGGATCACTGTCTCACCCGCGTCAGCTTTCTTCTTTCGCAGCTCGACGTACTCGAGCCCCGGGTTCACCGCCAGCGCTACGTTCGAGACGAGCGTCCACGGGGTCGTCGTCCACACCAGAATGCGCCGGCGCGTTTTCGTTCCTGACTCCGCCTCGAGATCGAGCGCGACGTACGCACTCGGGTCCTTCACATCCTTGTAACCCTGCGCCACTTCGTGACTCGAGAGCGTCGTCCCACAGCGGGCGCAGTACGGCAGCACCTTGTGGCCCCGATAGAGCCGCCCGCGCCGGAACATCGTCGCGAGCGCCCACCAAACGCTTTCGATGTAATCGTTGGAGTAAGTGACGTAGGGATCGCTGTAGTCGAGCCAGTAGCCGATTCGCTCGCTCAGCTCTTCCCAGTCGGATCTATAGCGCCACACGCTCTCGCGGCACATCTCGTTGAATCGCTCGACTCCGATCTTCTCGATCTGCTGTTTCGCCGTCCGAATGCCGAAGTCAGTCTCGATCCTCTTCTCGACTTCGATTTCTACGGGAAGTCCGTGAGTATCCCAGCCGGCTTTGCGCGCGACGTGTCGCCCCCGCATCGCGCGATAGCGGCAGAATAGATCCTTCACCGTCCGGGAGAAGACGTGATGGATTCCGGGCCGCCCGTTGGCGGTTGGCGGGCCCTCGAAGAAGACGAACTCTGGCTTTCCTTCCGACTGGATGAGCGTCTGCTGGAAGAGCTTCTCTTGCTTCCAGAGATCGAGCATTTCCTTTTCGAGTTCGTCGGGCGAGCGATCGGTCGGAAGCAGGCGAAACCGTCTGCCCTTCGCGTCTCCCCCCGCCGACTTCACGGGGTGGACTGCGGTCATTCTTGGGTCGGTCCCGCAGAGTTCGAGCCGGCGCCCCGCAGCGTGTTGGCGACGACGTGCGAATCGGATGCTTCCACTTCCGAAAGCTGGCGCGCAATGAGCGTGCGCATCTGGGCCAGATAAGTCCGCCGCGAGCGATCGAGATTGTCGAGCACCTCCTCCATTCGGCGCACATCGGCCTTGGCGCCCTCGATGATGCGCTCTCCCTCCGCCTGCGCTTCGCGGAGAATGAGCTGAGCCTCGCGCTCCGCCTGCTCCCGAACTTCACCGCGGAGCTGTTGAGCCGAGACCAGCGCGTCGTTAAGCGCCTTGTCCCTCTCTCTGAACGCGCGGAGCTGTTCGTGAAAGCTGCGCGCCTTCGCATCCAGGTCCTGATTGATGCGCGTGAGACGCTCCATCTCCTCGGCGACCTGGTCCCTGAACTGGTCCACGCGCGCAGGGTTGTAGCCGCGCAGCGCGCGACCGAAGTCGTAGCGACGCACGTCGAGAGGTGTAAGATGAAACGATTCGTCAATCATTTAGCCCTCGCTCCGAAGAGGGT
>JALYYH010000261.1 GCA_030946665.1 Gemmatimonadota bacterium | reverse complement strand
CCGAGCTTACGAGAGAAAGTCTTTCCGCCGAGGCAATTCGATTGGGTCGCCTGCTGGTCGAGCTGCTACCGGAGCCGGAAGCGATGGGTCTTCTGGCGCTGATGTTGTTGCACGAAGCACGACGCGCCGGGCGCACCTCTACCTCAGGCGAGCTGATCCTTCTCGATGATCAGGATCGCTCGGTCTGGAACCGCGAGGAGATTCAGGAAGGAGTCGGGCTGGTCGAGCGTGCTCTCGCCTCGCGACGCATCGGTTCTTACTCACTCCAGGCTGCAATTGCCGCGGTGCACGCTGAAGCCCCTGACGCGGCTGCCACCGACTGGGCGCAGATCGTGGCGTTGTACGATCTGCTGTTGAAGGCGGAGCCGTCAGCCGTAATTGAGCTGAATCGTGCGGCGGCGATCGCGATGAGCGATGGTCCGGAGGAAGGACTCAAGCTCATAGACGCGATCCTCGCTCGTGGTGAGCTGGAAGACTACTACCCGGCTCACGCGGCGCGCGCGGAACTGCATCGACGGCTGGGACACGTCAGCGATGCGGTCAAGGCGTACGAGCGGACTTTGGAGTTGGTCACTCAGGAGCCGGAGCGCCGGTTTCTGGCGCGGCGTTTATCAGAGGGATCCAGCCTCGGCGTCCTGAAACGTGCGCCTTAAGCGACGGAGCGTCCGCCCACTCGATTCAGCAGAAACCCGAGCCCGAACAGGACCGCCCCCGCCACGACGGAGAGCACCCCTAGCGAGCTCATCGTCGCCAATTGGTGACCCACATGGCTTCGACGGGCGAAGAGCTCGATTGCAAATACGACCACGCCAAAGGCGAGGAATATTCCTCCAATGCCCATCATTGCTGCGGCGAAACTCGAGCGCATCGATTTCCTTCGAATAAGTGACGCGGCGCTCACGACCTGCAAGCGCTGTCCGACGATCGCTCGAAGATTACCCCAGGAGCGCGAGCGCGGTAAGGATTGCGGCGGAAATCAGAGCCTTCATGTAGACCGCCTGCGCCTGCCGGCGAAGCCTCGCAACTTCCAAAGTGTCCGCAATCGCCTCCTCACCTGCATCCAAGTCACGCTGACCGCGCGACGCGAGCTTCACTCAAGTTCGATCCCGCGCCTGGAAATATCCCAGGGCGCCGAAAAAGAGTGGAATGAAAATCGGCAGCCGCCACACCGGCTGCACCCTGAACAGCACGAACAGAAATGAGATAACCACGCTCGCGGCAAGAGCCGCGATTCCGAACACGAGCCGCTTGCGTCGCTCTCGCGGACCAATGTTGGCGATCTGCTGCGACGAAGGGACGGCCATTTGCTACTTCACCTCTATGATTCGAGACGCCACTGCTGTCGGGACATTTCCGACCTCCAGCTTCACCGCGTACTTGCCCGCCGGAACGAGCGAGAGATCCAGCAACACCGACCTCGCTGATAGCATGCCAGCAGCCCCGTTCTCCTGCCAACGAATGTTCAACGGGGCCACTTTCGGAACGATTCGCAAAACCCTGAACGCCCGACGGAAAAATCCCTCGCCGATTGGAGTGATCGTGAGAGAGATCGGCAGTGCACTGTCCGCCGGCGCCTTGCCGTAAAGCTCCCAGAATAACCCGACCTGTCGGTCGCGGCTGAACGTCGTCCCGCCATGCGCTTTCGGAATTGCTTCGTTGAGATCCGAGGGCAACGATGGGCCACCGTCCACGAACAGCAGATCCGATAAACTGATCCTCCCTGAATCGAGTGGAATCTCCGCGAAACCGGACCTCCAGCGTGCTGCTCCAGCGCTGTCCTTCGCTAGCAGCTCCACTCCGATCAGATGCGACTTCGAAGGCGTCGAAACGTCGATCACGTTTCTCGGGGGGGACTCGGCGATCTGGCTCATCGCGGGCGGCGTCGCCTCGTCTCCCATGGCGACGACCGCGGCCGCGAATTTATGGCGACCAAAGATCGTATCCGTGCTCACATCGTAGGCGGCGACAATTCGCGTCGAGTCGCCTCGGCGGAATCGCGCCACCTGCGCGTCGAGATGCGTAAAGGAGCGCGCGTACATGGGCGCGTACTGTTCCCTCGGCGGGAATTGCGTGATGTCGAACAGCGAGTCGACGATCTGTGCCAGGCTATCCGGTGGACGCTGGGTGAGAAAGAAGTGAAACCCGGGTTCGCGCTCATGCGACGTGATCGACGCCTGCGCACCCGGCAACATGCTTTGCGGCGGCTGCTGCGTCCACTTCTCGGCCCAGCCGAATCGCAGAATCAGCTCGGCGAGATCGCCACCCCAGCTCAATCCGTATGTGTTGACTGCGTCCTGTTGCAAGGCGCTGTGAAGCACGCGCGAGAAGTGCTCGGTGCGGCGTTCGTTGCCGGGCGTCATGTAGAGGGGATCCGCTACCCACCAGATGCGGGCGTCAACGGCCTCGCGTTGCGCGCATGACAACTTCCGATACGCGCCGCGCAGATCGTCGTCGAGCAAAGGCCCGAGATTCAGCCAGTGGCAGCGAGTGGGTGGAGGCATCTCATTGAGTGCGACTGCAAAGACGCTGTCAGCCCCGGCAAAATCGCCGTCTACATGAAGAGCGAGCCCGAGCAACGCGTCACACCACCATCTGGTCGCTTTGCATGAGCGTGCCGCGGTGATGACGGAAGTGTCGTGGCCCTCGATCATGTAGCGGATCCGCTGTCCCACAATCCAGTCGTCGCCGGGAACCGCATCGCCCGCCTTCTCGAGATCACGCAGCAGCTCCGCACGGGCGTGACGAATGTCGTTGCCCTCGTCCGGAACTACGTAGCCCTCAGTGTTCGGATGCCACTCGCAGAACCGCCCGATGATGAGGCAGTGATCAGCCGTTCCGGCGTAAAACCTCGGCAACATCTGCCGCCGCCGTCTCTCGAACCGCGCCTGAAGATCGTGAGTGCGATGCGAGATCTCGCTCGAATCAACAAGCGCTCGACGATTCTGGAGCGGCGTCTCCTGGAGCCTGGTTTGCGCCGACGAATTGTGGGGCAGCGCCACTGCCGCAGTCAAAGCAAGAGCAGCGGCACAGCGCGCCGCGCGAGTGCGGTCGCCTGAAGTCAGGCGTGTGCGACTATCAGAAGATGCGACGTAGGACGTATAACAGCCACGCTGAGTAGAATCGATATCAGCAACATCGAGACAATCGGCACGTACACCCACACTAAATAGATATCGAGGAGGCCGGAGTCCGCTACTCCGTACAGCCGCCTCGACTATTGGACAGTCACAGCCTGCCGTTCGGCTGCCACGCTGCGGCGGGCCAGCTGGAGACGCCAGATGAAGAGCGCGTAGAGGATGAGCGCAACCGGGATTCTCAGCTGTCCTTCCTTGAATTCGAAGAACCAGCGCATCACATCGAAGAGCAGCGAGTAAATCGTCAACCAGAACGCCGGGGCGAGAAATGACCGCCTCCGCAGGACTATACCGATGCAGACCACGGCCAGGACGAAGCTCACTATTTGCTCGATCCACCACAAACGTGTCTGCGCACTGAGGGCGAAGCGGTCCACGGGAATCATCAGAACGTAAATCCAACCGCCGATTGTGAGCGCGATGATCGCCAGCGCGACAACCGTCCGAAAAGAGTCCCGGGGCAGGAAAGTGGGTGAATACTGCTCGGGAGTTGAGTCTGGCGCGATCGGATTTGTCATTTCGATACGAGTTGAGGTAGTTGGGTTGCCATGAAGCGGATTCCATGCCAGAGCTTGTCGAGCGGATAAATTGAGAGAAATACCGGCGGCGTCGTGCGGGTTTGCGGCGCTTTCCCGCAATTCGCCGCAGATAAAGGAACTGGCACCCGTGACCACGCGAAAAAAAACCGATCGAGGGCAAGATGGCGATGGAGGATCGTTTCTTCGACACCTCTATCGACATGCTCTGCTTTCTCGACTTCAACGGATACTTCAAGAGGCTCAATCCAGCCTGAGAACGCACGCTGGGCTACACACGCGAGGAACTGATGTCGCGTCCGTTCATCGAGTTCGTACACCCCGACGATCGCGAGCGCACACTCAAGCAGAACGCCAGTGTCAGGGGCGGTGGCAAGCACTGGCCTTTGAGAATCGCTACCTGTGCAAGGACGGCTCGTTCAGATGGTTTCTGTGGAATGCGGCGCCGGATACCACCGAGCGGGTCATCTACTCCGTTGCGCGCGACATCACCCCGAGCAAGCAGCTGGCTGAAGAGCGAGAGCAATTGGTCCGCGAGTTACGGGATGCTTTGGCCGAGGTAAAATCCCTCCGCGAAATACTTCCGATCTGTGCGTATTGCAGGAAGATCCGTGACGACCAGAACTTCTGGCACACCGTCGAGACCTACATCTCCCGGCATACCACTTCCCGATTCAGTCACGGCATCTGCCCGACCTGCCTCGAGTCCCAGCTCAACGAGACCTAACGCTAGTCGCCCGTCCGCTATGTCGCGTGGCGACGCGGACGTTGCTTTGCCGAAACCGACCTGATGATGAGCTTACGGCGTCCAATCGCCGGGAGAGGCGGCTTCGCCCGAACAACCGCGGAGGTAATGAGCGCGTTGAGCTCGGGACGGGACAGCACGGCGGCTGACTCCACACGAATGAACCGGGTCTGATTTCCCGAGCCAAGCAGAATGTTCTTCGGATCGGGAAGGCTCGCGCCGCGGATAAAGCACAGGCCCACCCCGTTAGCCCCTGCGGCGATCGAAATGATCGTATCTGATGGGCGCTCTGTTGGTGAATAGCCGATTACGAAGAAGTTGTAATTGTCGTAGGCCAGCTCGTTCGCTGTCGGGAATCGCTTGCGCAGCGCACTGCGCACCGCGCGAATCAAGATTCGGTGCCTCGGTTCAAACTTCTCGATGAAGCTCTTGAGCTGCTTTTCAGCGTCGCGGTGATCGTCCCGCGCAGCCGCGTGTCTTTGCCCTGCTTGCTTGATTTTTCTCAAGTGCTCTTTGCCCGGCGTAACTCAGCCAGGGTGCTACTCACCTTTGGCTTTCGGTTTGTCAGCAGTGCCAAGACGCTCGGGATCTGCTGATGCAGGGTCGAACCCATCCGGCCGGATGTCCAGCAAAAGAGTATATCGGCTATCAGACGCGAACTCCTCGCGGACCCGCACCTGCGAACCGGGCTCGGCGAAAGCAAGGTTCGTCTCGACCAGGCTCGCGAGGCGCTCGAGATCCGTAAATGAGCCACGAATCGCACGACCGTCGAATCCTGCATCCTGCCATGTCATTACCTCGAGAGAGCCGTAGGGACCATAGTGCTGACGCTCTCCATTTGGCTCGTTCTTTGGATCGGCGATGTAGCCGCGCAGAAGGTCAGGAAAGTGGAGCAGGCCGGCGCGGGAACCAGTCAGGGTCCAGGCCTTCTTCTCATCGTCCAGTTCGCAAAAGAAGCCGAGCTCGCGCCACTTCTGGTTGATCTGCGCGTTCGTCATTTGGGGCCGCGGCTGCGCCACCTGCGATGCTTTGCGGCGATACATGTAGAAACCACCCGCGAGCAGTATCGCGACAATCAGCGCACTACCCATCGGCGTCGATTTCCATCAGGTCGCTCTCTCCGCTAACGCGCTTTCCAGTGCATTCCAGGCCAGTAGCGCGCACTTCACGCGCGCCGGAAACCTCGCCACTCCGGAGAGCGCCTTGAGTGAGCCGAGCTCGGCATCGTCGGCGACAGGAGCATTGCCGAGCATCAGATCCCTGAATTGCTTCCTGATCGCGCCGATTTCTTCCGTGCTCTTGCCCTTGACCAGCTGCGTCATCATCGATGCCGACGCCTGTGAGATCGAGCATCCCCGCCCCGAAAACTTGAGATCGCAGACGCTGCCGCCGCTGAACGCCACCTGCAGGCAGATCTCGTCTCCGCAGAGAGGATTTTTCATCTCCACCGACGCATCGGCCTTCTCGAGTGTTCCCTTGTTCCGCGGCCGCCGGTAATGATCCAGAATCATCTCCTGGTACAGCGCGGCTACCTCGGCCGAGCTCTTAGGCAGCGCCATGTTCCCTCTCGGAGCGGAGCAAACGGTTAAGCCGGGACATAACCGAAGATCTCGCGTGCCTTCATTATCCCAGTCACCAGCGCATCGATGTCACTCTCGTCGTTGTACACGTAGAACGACGCCCTCGCGGTCGCCGGCACATCGAGTCGCCGCATCAGGGGCTGCGCGCAGTGATGGCCAGCGCGGATGCACACACCTTCGCCATCGAGAATCGTCGCCAGATCGTGAGGATGCACGTCGGTCATCGTGAAGCTCACGACGCCGCTGCGCTCGCTCGGGGGAGGTCCGTAAATGTGAAGACCTTCGATCGCCGCCAGGCGCTTCTGCGCGACTGACATCAGCGCGCGCTCGTGAGAGAGCACGCGATCCATTCCGATGTTGTCGAGGTACTCGACGGCGGCAGCGAGGCCGACCGCATTGGCGGCGTTGGGAGTTCCTGCCTCGAACTTGTGAGGCAGCACGTTCCACGTCGTGCGATCGTCGCGCACGAACTCGATCATGTCGCCGCCCGTCTGATACGGCGGCATCTCCTCGAGCATTTCGCGCCTGCCCATCAACCCGCCGATACCCATCGGCCCCAGCATCTTGTGGCCGCTAAAGGCGTAGAAATCTACGTCGAGCGAATCGAATGAGACGGGGAAATGTGGGGCGCTCTGGGCGCCGTCGCATACGAGAATCGCATCGGTCTTCTCACGTACCATTCGCGCGATCTCGGCGATCGGGTTGATCGTTCCCAGCGCGTTCGAGACGTGACTGAACGCAACGATCTTCGTGCGTTTGTGGAGCAGGCCGCCAAGGAAATCGAGATCGATCCTGCCGTCGGGTGTCAGCTCGCACACCCTGAACTTCGCGCCCTTCTTCATGGCGAGTACCTGCCAGGGGACGAAATTCGCGTGATGATCCATCGCCGTGACGACGATCTCGTCGCCGACCGACACGTTTGCGTCGCCCCATGATTCGGCGACGAGATTCAGTCCCTCCGTCGTGCCGCGCGTGAAAATCAGGCAATCGGAATCCCGGACACCGAGGAATTGCGCGATCCGTGTACGCGCCTGGTGATAGCACTCGGTTGCCCGCACCGAGAGCGAGTACGCCCCGCGATGGGGGTTCGCGTTCGCGGTCTCGTAGAAATCGCGCAGCGCATCCAGAACCGCTTTTGGCTTCTGCGATGTAGCGGCCGAGTCGAGGTAGTGGAGGCCCGGGTTATTGGCGAGCAGGGGAAAATCGGAGCGAATACTCACGGCACCCGCACCGTGGACCTTTCATACTTGTCGCCAATGCGCTGGCAGCGCGGACCGACAAAAATCGTGTCGCCGTGCAGTCGGACCTGAAACACGGGCAGCGGACTTGTCGCCGGGTCCTGCCTGACCTCACCGGTCCTGCAATCGTACCGGGCGCCGTGCCATGCGCACTGTAGAGTCCCATCATGGAGCACGTCTCCCAGCGACATCGAAAAATGTTGGTGGGTACAGATATCGCTCAGTGCGGATATCTCACCGTTGTGTCGGACGAGACAAATCGCATCACCGCTTGGACGCACCCGTTGCAGAACCGTCCCCTCGGCGAGGTCGGCCACCGAGGCCACCGGCTCGAACTCTGGATTGCAGGCAAGCGGATCGAAAACAGGACGGGGAGCGCCTGTCATTTTGGGCCTCTAATGTATGAAAGCCGGCCGGCTCTTCGCATGCTGCTGCCGCCTAAGTGCTGACGAGACAATGGGATAGAGAGGCAGCTGGTTGCTTGACTATCCCGACAGAATTGCTTTAGATTGAATCTACGAAGGGACGTATGGAAACGCCAAGGAGTTGGAATGAGCTCGGGAATAGAGGCGCTGGTCAACCGCGAGTACGCATACGGATTCGTCACCGACGTTGAGACGGATACCGTCCCGCCCGGGCTCGATGAAGACATCATTCG
>JALYYH010000257.1 GCA_030946665.1 Gemmatimonadota bacterium | reverse complement strand
GAAGCCGACGATGAACTGTCGCGTCTGGGGATACGTGCCGAAGTCCATGCCCTGGGCAAGCACGCTCGTGGCGTATTCGCTCACCTCCGGATCGAACCCCGTGTACTTCGTTTTCGTGAAGAAGTTCAGTGCGCTGATATAGATCTGCGCGTTCTGCAGATGGCCTGCCCGCGTGGACTGGAGCAGCGACTCCGGCAGGTTGAACCCGAGGCGGATGTTCTTGCCGCGGATATACGAGCCATCTTCGACGAACAGCGTCGATGGCCGTGTGTCATAGGTGTTGCCGATCTTCGGAACCGGTATTCCGTTCGCCCCACTGGCCTGAGCGGGGAGGACGTCGGTGAGCTGGTTGTTGTTGCCGGCGTCGTTGGTCAGCAGCGCCCTCGTGATGTTGTAGATCTGATTGCCCTTCGAGAACTGGATGAAAACGGAGAGATCGAAGTTCCTGAAGGTGAACTGATTGGTGAAGCCTCCTGTGTAGTTCGGCTCGGCGCTACCGATGATCTTCTGGTCTGCCGTCGAGATCACGCCGTCGCCGTTGAGGTCGGCGTACGTCGGCTGCCCGTTCGCCATACCGGCGTACACGTAGCCATAGAACGAGTTGATCGGTTGACCTACTTTGAGGATAGTGGGATTCTGATTGGCACCCGCGCCCACGCCAACCGGACCCACGATCATCGAATCCGCTCCGATGTTCAGCACCTTGTTGCGGTTCCAGGCGATGTTGAACCCGGACGTCCATCCGAGCGCGCCCGTGGTGTTCACTGTGTTGAGGGCGAGCTCGACGCCACGATTGCGCACGCTGCCGATGTTCTGCAGCTGCGAGCTGTAGCCGAGTGTCGCCGGAACGGCGACCTCGAGGAGAAGATCCCTTGTCGTCTTGTTGTATACGTCGCCGGTGATCAAAAGCCGGTTGCGCAGCAGGGCGACGTCGAGGCCGACGTTAGCCTGGGTGGTAGACTCCCATTTGAGATTGGGATTGGCCAGCGTGCTGGGAGAGTAACCGACGACCTTGATGCCATTGAAGAGGTAAGTGGAGCTGCCCAGCGTGGCGAGCGCCCTATAGTCGCCGATGTCCTGGTTGCCGGTGCGTCCATAGCTGGTGCGCAGCTTGAGATCGTCGAACCATCCGAGTCGCCTCACGAATGACTCGTCCGACAGACGCCACGCGATCGCACCAGAGGGGAAGAAGCCGTACTGATTGCCTTTCCCAAACTTGGAGGAGCCATCCATGCGTCCAGTGACAGTGAACAGGAAGCGGTCGAGGAGGTTCCAGTTCGCGCGGGCAAAGTATGAAGCGAGCGACGAATGCGGCGAGCCCGTCCACACACCGAGGAAGGTTCCACCGGAGTTCAATCCGTTCTGCGCGAGCGCATCTGTGACGAAATTCTGCGCCGTACCAGACACGTTGTTGGAGTTGGTGCGCTGAAGTGTCGCGCCTCCGAGCAGATCCACGGCGTGCAGCATCCCGAGCTGTCCCGGAGTAAAGTGCAGCGTGTTCTCACTCAGCCAGGTGGTCACGGCGAGGGAGCCGCGACTTCCCTGGCCTCCGGTCGTGACGCCCGGATACGTCGTCGATGGGGAGTAGAAGTCCTGCATCGAGGATAGATAGTCTGCGCCGAAGGACGAGCGGAACGTTAGCTTCGGAAGCAGGTCGTACTCGGCGAAGACATTGCCGACGAAGCGGTTCTGCTGCTCCTGGTTGGTTATCAGCGCGGCGGCGGCGACCGGGTTTGCGAATATCCGGCCGGTCGCAGTATTCAATCCGACGAAATACTCTGAGCCGGACCCGCGAACGCCGAGCGTTGGCGGGGCCGCCAGCGCGTTGAGCAGCACGGACGACACTTCCTGCCCACCACCACCATTCGGCATCAGCTGCGACTGCGAGCGGCTCAAGGTGAAGCGATTGCCGACGCGGAACCGGCTGCTGATGTCCTGGTCGAGGTTCAGGCGTACCGAGCCTCGATTGAGATTGGTGTTGAGTATTACGCCGTCCTGCCGAAGCAGGTTGCCAGAGACATAGTAGTGCGTATCGTGGTCGCCGCCCGAGATCGAGGTCTCGAAGTTCGACACGGGGGCGGTGCGGAAGATCGCGTCCTGCCAATCAGTATTCGGAAGCGCCGCTATCTCCGCTGCCGTATACAGGGCTGGTTGACCGCCATTCACTCTGGCGGCATTGGCGTACGCCGCGAATTGCTGCGCATTGAGCAGCGAGAGACGGTGCCGCACCGCCTGGGAACCATGATAGGCGGAGACTGTGACTGTGTTCGCTCCCGACCGGCCGCGCTTCGTGGTGATCAGGATGACGCCGTTCGAGGCGCGCGCACCGTAGATCGCCGTCGCCGACGCGTCCTTCAGGACTTCGACGGACTCGATGTCGGACGGATTGAGCGCGGCGAGAGGGTTGAGACCACTCACTCCCTGAGTCTCGAGAGTATAGGTGTTCGTTCCATTCGCGCTTGCAGCGACAGGAACACCATCGATGACATACAGCGGGTCGTTGCCGGCCGCGATCGAGTTGCCGCCGCGAATCCGGACCGCGGCGCTTGAACCAGGCTGGCCACTACCGCCAGTCACCTGGACGCCGGCTACCCTGCCCTGCAGCGCCTGCTCCACCGATACCACTGCCGTGCGTTGGATGTCGTCCGACGTCACCGATCCAACGGCACCGGTAAGATCCCGACGCCGCTGCGTGCCGTAGCCGATGGTAACTACCTGGTTGAGACTGACTGCGAACTGGCGCAGCACGAAGTCCGCAGTCGCCGTCTCGTTGGGGCGAACGACCACCGAAGTGCTGTCGCGCCCGAATCCGATGCGCTGAGCGAAGACGGTGTGCGGGCCCTCCGGCACGCCGCTGATCGAATATCGGCCGTCTGGGCCGGTCGCGGCGCGCAGTCGCGTCCCGCTCACCGAGATCGTCGCGTCGTAGACCGGCTCGTTTGAATCAGCCATCGTGACGCGCCCGGCGACGGTACCGTCTGCCTCGGCGTCCGCCGCGGCTGAGGCGGGAACGAGTGCCATGTGTCCCTCGGTGGAGACCCACAGCTCGACGTCGCTGCCGCTGAGGACCTGATAGAGGGCGCGAAGCACGGTGCCGTCGTGCACGTCGACGGAGACGATGCGATCAACAGGTATCACCGCGCGGCTGTAAGCGAGCGGCACGCCCGCCCGCGATGTGATCTCCTGGAGCGCACGCTCGAGAGTCACGTTGCGGAGGCGGACCGTGATTGCCTGTCGCAGCAGCACGGGCGCGTCAGTTTCATCTATCGCCGATGCGAAGCGAACGACGTAGGCGGATTGTCGCGTGACGAGCTGTGACGAAGCAACCCACGGAATGAAAAGCAGCGCAAGGAGCAATGTCATGAGGGTCGAACGAGATGCAGACTGCATGGAACTTCCTCCCGAATTCTGGAGCTGGTGATCGTGACGAACAGAATGAATGGACATGTCGTTATCGCGCGCGGTGCGCCGCGGCGGGTGAAAGGGATACCGGCGTCAGGCCGCCGATGCGCCTGAGAGTGAAGCGATCCCCGGTGTGTCGCACGAGGAGACCGAGCGTAGCTGCGACGAGGCTGATCGAGGATGGGAGCGACCCGTCGGTCAGAACGCCGGTGAAGGGCAGTGTACCGAGCGCGGGATCGGCGAGGCGGACATCGGCGTCGTGCCAGCGGCGTAACTCCGCGAGCACGGTGGAGAGAGGCGCGTCGTGAAACACGAGACGTCCATCCAGCCAGGTGAGAAGCGAGTCGACGGCGACGCCCCGCGTGAGACTCGCGGTGCCATCGGCTCCGAGGCGGCCGACATCGCCCGCGGCAAGACGACCGACGCCGCTCATGGCGACCGCGCCCGTGCGAACAATCACCTGAACGGCGCGGTCCTCAGCGTAGCTGCGGACGGCGAAGTCGGTCCCCAGATCGCGCGCGATCGCCGCCCCTGCGTAAACGGTGAACGGGCGAGTCGAATCGTGCTTTACCTCGAAGTAGCCCTGACCCTCGAGATGCACCGCGCGTTGCTGCTCACCGTAGTCGGCGGCGACCTCCACGCGGCTCGCCGGCGCAAGACGAATGCGTGTCCCATCGGATAGCCGGAGCTCGGCGCGCTCCCGGTTGGCGGTAGCGAAAGTCTCCGGCGGCCTCGGCTGCGCGGGCGCCCTGTCGCGATGTGCTACGGCAAACGCTCCGGCAAACACGAGGCCGGCAGCGAGAGCCGGAAACATTACTTGCCGCAAGCCCGGACCCCGGCGGCGCGACGGAAGGAGCTTGAAGTGCTGGCGGGGCTCTGCGCTTGTGGCGCGCGCGGGTTCCGAGGGCCCACCCGGGCCCGAGCCGGGTTGCGAATCGTCGTCCGTCTCGTGCAGACGGTCTCGCAGCTGCAGCCATGATGCACGGGCGTCCGGAGGAGCGGGACGCGACTGCTCGTCTTCCAGATCCGCCAGAAACGAGGTGAGCGCTTTAGCGAAACCGGGACGCGCCATGAGGTAACGGCGCACGCTCGCCACCTCCGCCTCGGAGCACTCGTGCGCGAGATACCGATCGAGAAGCTCGGCATCGATGCCCTCACCGGGCACGCGATCAGCCACGGTCCGGGATGAGCGGACTACGATTTCGCCAATGTTGCACGTATGTACGTACCGCGAGCGGTCGCGGCGTTACACTCCGCCACCAAACGAGCTAGTGCCCGGCGCGCTCGAGCAAAGAGGCGAGGTCGGCGCGAGCTCGCGTCAGAAGCGTCCGGACTGCTTCCGGGGTGGTTCCGAGGACCCGGGCGATCTCGAGAGAGGACATGTCGTGCTTCCAGCGAAGCGTCATGGCGATTCTTCGCCGTTCGGGAAGGTCCGGGATTGCCCGACCGACCGCCTTGGCAAGTTCCTCAGCCTCCAGGGTGAGCTGCTGGTCCACTGGAGCGGTTCCCATCGCTATCGCCTCGCGCTGGGGGATTCCGGACGTTCGCTCGCCAGCTCCAGAACCATGATTCCCCGCCCACGCCCCCGCACCGATGGTTCGCGCAACGACCCGTTCATGGCGAAGGTGGTTGAGCGCCAGGTGGCGAACCGACGCGTACAGCCACGCCCGCACGCGCGTGTTCACCTCCCACGTCGCGCGCGTTCCCCAGACGGCGAGAAACACGTCCTGCACCAACTCCTCGGCGACATCCAGCGAGCGTACGTAGCTATAGGCGAACCGCCACAACTCATCGTGATGCGCCAGATAGAGTGTCTCGAACGCACCTTCATCGCTTCCGCGGATACGGGCGACGAGATCGGATTCTTCATCTTTTACGGCAGGGAAAGGCTTATTCACAACTGGCAAGGCGCCCCGAAAATCGCGGAAGGAATCTGGGTGGGTCGCGAACATACTCGCGGGGATTGGAATCCGCTACTCTAGAAACCCACTCCCGGCGTGCTCTCCGCCGAGATCGTTCCTCCATTCGCCTGCGCGAAGCCTCGAGCGGAGTGCGTCCGAGAACTGAGTCGCGCCGCTTAGGGACTCGCTGTCACAGGCTTATTCTGATGAGGGACGCCGAAGGCGACGGCGTGAACATCAGAACGCTACCAATGACTTTTTTCTCTGTAGTTCCGGAGTGCGCGAGCAGCCCCAAACGGACCGTCTGCTCGCGTCGCTCGCCCGTGGCGCCAGCGCTGTCAAACCGTTTACTGCGGTTCCGGCGGTGGCCATGGCAGCCCGGACTCGAGCGCCGGATGTCTTGGCTCATCAACCGGTCGGCCGTACTCCAAACGCCACTCTTCGATTTGTCCGAGCATTGAGTACGCAGAGTGCTTGCGTCGCTGGTCATTGAACGCCATCGTGAACAACTTAGCGCGTATGGGATTCGAAGCAGCGGCTTTCAGCGTGAACGTGTTTTGATCGCCACGATATGGCAGCCGCTCGACAAAGGTGGTTTCGAGGCAATGTCGCACTTCCCACGGAATTCGCGGGCTAGCGGCATCGTCCATCAAATTCAACACTCCGAGCAGGGACTCCGGTGTGCCTCGTGAGGCCAACGCCTTCGCTAGCAGATGTCGTTTTGGCTCGTCGAGCGAAAGAA
>JALYYH010000221.1 GCA_030946665.1 Gemmatimonadota bacterium | reverse complement strand
GCTGGATCCCGGACCCAGCCCCGTTCGGAAATACACCCTGATCGGTGGATTGCTCGGAGTGACGTTCGGATACTGGATCGCGATCTGGACATCCGACTACTGGCCACTGGTCGTCGGCGGCAAGCCGATCGCATCCTGGGTGCCCTACACCATTTTCGGATTCGAGGTGATGGTGCTCGTCGGCGCGTTGTCGACTGTCGCCGGCTTGTTCATCAATTCCCGCATTCCCCGGCTGACGATGATGGTTGGATACGATCCGCGCTTCAGTCACGGAGACTATGGAGTCTGGGTCGAGTGCACGGCCGACAAATGCCGCACCGCCGAAGACCTGCTCCGCGAGCACGGAGCGGTGGAGGTGCGCTTTGAGCGTTAGGACACGTGTCATCCCGCTCGTGCTTCCACTGATGCTGACGGCGTGCGAGTGGTTTACCGACTTCAAGCGCCAGCCCTCGATCTGGACGTGGGAGCCGGTGAAGGACACCCTCACTCCGTCGCGCGCAAACCCGCAAATGTCTGTGCCTACAACGGGCACCGCCGTCGCCGGGTTTCAGGTCTCGTACGGTGCATTCCCGGCGACGATCGACTCGATGGCCGGGACTAGGAACCCGACCCCGGTCAGCGATTCGTCGCTCGCGAACGGCAGAAAATATTTCCAGATCAATTGCTCGGTTTGTCATGGAGATCGCGCCATGGGCGACGGTCCAGCGACGAAATTCGGCATGCCCGGGATCAATCTCACCACCGACATGACCAAGGGGCGCACCGACGGATACATCTTCGGGATGATCCGGAACGGCCGCGGCCTGATGCCTCCGTACAATCGCATCGAGGAGCTCGACCGCTGGGACGTGGTGAATTACTTGCGCGCGCTACAGGGAGTGAACGGGCGACAGGTTGAGGTTGGACCGCTCGCCGCGCCCGGCGTCACTGGAGACAAGGTGCCGGGCCCCACGCGAATGGGTCCGACCGTTCCGGCCCCATTCTATCAGCCGCGCAATTTGCTGAGCCCGACTCAGCGAGGCCCGCTCTCGCAATCCGCCGCGGCGCAGCAGAGTCTTCCGGGAGGGACGGTCGACACCGCCGCGATGAGAGCGGCAAGAGTGCGAGACAGCGCACTGCTCCGGCAAGGAAGAGCGCGATTGGATTCGGCAATGGCCAAAGCGAAAGCGGACAGTGCACGAGGGAGCGTCCGATGACCGCGCACGACGTACACGTTCCGACCAGAGAAGAAGTCGTAGCGGGGCTCGATCGGCCGACCCCGGCGATTCTCAAGACGATTTCCGTCGCGCTGGCGGTGTTCGGGCTAGCCGTGTTCGTGCTCGGGTTGTTCCTGAGGCCGGATCGGGTGTGGCAGGCGCTGCTCGTCAATTGGCTCTACTTCACCTCGATCTCATCGGCCGGCGTGATGTTCGTCGCGGTGCAGCGGATAACGACTGCCCGTTGGTCGCGCCCGATCATTCGCTTTCTCGAGGGCTACGTCGCCTTTCTGCCGGTCGCGTTCATCCTCATCCTGCTGATCGTGTTCGTGGGGCGCCACCACATTTTCTGGTGGAGTATTAACACCCCGACGATCCACGAGAAGGCCGTTTGGTTGAACCCACCGTTCTTCTTCGCGCGGGTCATTGGCGTCTTCATAATCATCTCGTCGCTCAGCCTCTGGTACATCTACACATCGGTACGTCTCGACGTCGGAATTCTACCCGAGGCGGGAGCCGAATGGGCGCGCGGACTGCGAGAGCGAATGCGCAGAGGTTTCCGCGACGAGCGACGGGAGCTCCACTCGACGCACTCTCTTCAGGGAAGGCTCGCGGTTTTTCTGGGCTTTGCTTTCGTCTTCGGATGGATCGTGCTGGCGTGGGATCTCTCAATGTCGCTGGATCCGCATTTCCAGAGCACCATGTATGGCTGGTGGTTCTTCATGGGAGCATGGGTCGCATCGCTGGCGAGCTGGACGGTCATCGTCGTTGCGTGGCGCAGATTCCTCGGCCGCTACGATCTGATCCAGGAGAAGCATTTCCACGACCTGGGCAAACTCTGTTTCGCTTTCACTGCGTTTTGGGGCTATCTCACCTTCGGCCAATACCTGGTGATCTGGTATGGCAATCTCGGAGAAGAGACCCACTGGATGCGGCTACGTCTGATCGAAGGCTGGAGAATTCCGACGTTGATCACCGTCGGATTGATGTTTGGGCCGTTCTTCGGACTGCTCTCGCGGGCGGCGAAAGTCTTTCTGCCCACGATGGTCCTGTTTGCCAGCTTCACCGTGCTCGGACTCTGGATGCACCGGTATCTCGAGGTCTACCCTTCGATCTATGGTGTGGTCAGCAACATCCCGCTGGGCGTCTGGGAGCTCGGAGTCGCCGTCGGATTGCTTGGAGTGTGGAGCTTCTGCTACCTGTCATTCATGGATGCCTTTCCGCGCATGCGTGTCCTGCTGATGACGTCGCCCTATCGGGACGAGGTGCAGGTGCCCGTCGACCCGCGCACAATGGAGCCGCTGCCGGCGCACGAATGACGCGTTGTCCCCGGATGCCTGGACCGTCTATATTTCGCGTCCGAGGGGCGTTAGCTCAGCTGGGAGAGCGCCTGGTTTGCAACCAGGAGGTCGCAGGTTCGATCCCTGTACGCTCCATAGACTTACGATTTGCGGGGTCAGTTGCGGGGTCAGTTTCTCCCCGAGACCCGATCAAGAATTTTGCGCGGGTGCGACATTACTGACAGCATTGTTGCTTCGTCCGGCTGTTGGTAGCACCGAAGCAACGTAGCCACATCGCTCCAGCCCCCAGCTGCGGCAACGTCGGCGGTCGGCAACTCTTTCCTGCTTGTTGCCCAGGCTCTCCGATAAGCGTGCCAAAGCGATCCATCCAACTTTTTCAGTCCGGCTCGCTGTTCTGCCTGTTGAAGCCATTTTGCCAGCACGTCTCGCCGGAGTGGAATCGCTGGGTCGGATTCGGATGGGAAGAGAAGCCCACCAAACGCGCCCCCAAGCTTAACGCGAAACGATCGTAACTCATCCCGCAACGCTTGGTGCATCGGGACTCGCCACTCCTTCCGCTTTTTATCGGCTTCGGCTCGCCACAGAATCGTGTCGGTCTTGAAGTCGATGTCGTTCCACCTGAGCTGACGGAAAGCTCCGAGCCGCCGCCCTGTAGCTTCGGCAAGAACGAGAGCGAGTTCGAGCTTCAGCCATTTTCGCAGCTCCGAGTCGCTCTCAGCTTCGCTTCGCAATAGGCCGATTGCACGGCGAGTTTCAACGAACCGTTCGTGAGTTGCCACCGGTCGTCGAGGATTTGTTCCTCTTGGCGGCAGCCTGACCCGTCGAACGGATTCCTGTCCAACAATCGAAGTCCTTCGCGCACACGGTAGGTCGTAGCCCAGCGAAGAATCGCGCGCAATACTTCAATGTCTGCCTGAGCTGAGCGCTGTCTCACAGGCGCAGTGAGACGTTCCTTTCCATTGTCTGACATGCCTAAGAAAATCCGGCCAGCTAGTCGCTTTCTTACGAAAGCGATTTGATCTTCTTGCGTGAGGCTACGGACGTCGCATTCCTTGCCGAAAAAAGCAACAAGAATCTTAATTCGAGCATCGTGCTCCTTTCTGGCACGCTCGCTCAACCATTGGTAGACAACAGACCGAGTGCGGTAGTAATACCCGAGAGTGCCCAACGGTAGCGCGCGCGAGGACTCGATCTCGTCACCTTTTAGGAGTGCACCCAAGAGAGCTTTCCCCAATCTCTCGGCCTCAGCTCGATCAGCAGTTCCGAGACACTTCCGATCCACTCCGCGCGACGGCACCCAGAACGCGCGGTAGAACAACCCCTCACTTCGCTTTTGAAACAGCCGAACGCGTGCCCCGCGACTGCCAAGTGAACGCGTCACTTGACGAATGCGCGGCTTGCCCTTACGGCCAAGGTTCTGAATGCGTCCGCACGCGACCATACGTTGCAGCGCATCAATTGAGTAACCGCCCAGTATGGCGGCCTCCTTTAGCGATAGTGTCTCCTCGGCACCGTTCAGCGCTTCCGCCAGCTCGTCGGCCGCTTCTCGGAACGCCTGCGCCGCAGCGGGCGCATAGCGTTCGAGATCGCTCGCGCGCGAACGCCAGTGCGAGAGAAGCGCTGCCACTAGCATCGTTGCATCTCCCCGGAAAAGGGTTCCTGATCCGGAGTAGAAAAAGAAAAAAGCGCCAGAAATCGAAAGCTATTCCGGCGCTTTGGTACAAGTCCAAAAGGACGAGAGAGGCGATTTTTTACTTTATACTTCGGACTGCTGCTTTACGCAAACCTCCGCGCCCGAGGAAGTCAAGAGCTGGTGCGCTCACTCGGCTGCGGGGCCGGATTTATCTAGGCAGACGCGCCCGCGCGCCGATTTTCGCGGGCCGGTTTCAACGCTGAATTGCCGCGCTGAATTGCCGCGCCGAATTTCCGTAGGCCAATTGCCGCACCCATTTGTTTCGCACCGATTCTTGGCGATCCCACAATTGATCGTTCGTCAGTCCGGGAATGAGTTGGCTTAATAGTCTTGCGTGACGGTGTAGCGTTGTATGGTGGTGGCTTGCACTTATTACGTGGCGGCGTCAGTGATATAACGAGTTTCCTTCAAGCTTTGTGAGAGTTTTGAGACGTTGACGGCGTTGGCACGCTCAAACGAGGGTTGGCGCGCATGCGCGGCCGGCGCTTTTTGACTTCGGGCTCGCCGCCGGGAGGTTGACCATGCAGGAAAGGGAAACGTACTCGCCTCGTGAATTGGTGATAGGTGTTTTGCAGGTAAAAGCGGCGAAGGAAGGTTGCTAATTCCTCCGAAGCGGGTGCTCACGAAAGAACGCCCACATCTGCCTCGTTGCATCAATGCTGCGGCTAGTGGGCCCGACTATCCATTCCGGCATCGGCTTGCCACCAGGCCAGGAATGGCCTCCTTTCTGGATCGTGTAGAGCACCACGGCCGCGTCGTCAGCACAGTTCGTGTATTCGAGGCGGGTGACATCCGCCGCCACCACAGATGCGACGGGGTTCGGTGCGCACCGGTTTCTTTGAGCCCAATTCGCCGTCCAGGTCGGGACGCTCGGAAACGGTCTGGGGGACGCCCACACCTTGCCGCCGTTGTACGGTACAAGATCGGCTGTTCCATGAAAGTTGATCAGCGGCATCGCTCGGGAGTCTGCACACCAGCTCCACGGCCGTTGGTCCTGAGCAGCCGACACGGTTCCAACCGCGGCAATTCGATGGGATAGCCGGCAGGACAGTGCGAAGGCCATCGCTCCGCCGTTGGAGAACCCATTTGCATAGATCCTCCTCGGGTCGATGTTGTAGGCCGCCTCCAGCCTGTCAATCAACTCCGAGATGAATCTGACATTTGCCGACGCATCCACTTCCGGCCTCAACAGCCAGATCCTGAAAGGCAACACACCGGTGCCGCTGCCGCTCAGCGTCGTTCCCGACGGGTAGACGACAATAAACCCGTTCTCGTCGGCCACCTCGTTCCAATGGCTTGCTTCCCTTTGAGTGGCCGGCCACAACGCGGCGGCGTGCATGCTGATGACCAGGGCCGTCGGTTTGGCGCGATCGTAGCTCCGTGGGACATATAGCAGGTACTCCCGCTCTTGGCCTGAGGAGACGATGGTCCCGTTGGTTCGATTCAGGGCGTAGAAGGACATCAGGGCATAGAAAGAGACCCCAGCTGTCAGGACCAACACCACAGGCAGACCGATGACGACCAGCACCGCGCCGATGACGATCTTCCTGGTATTCATAGCGGTCCTTGAACGTGCGGACGTCTAACTAGTAATTAGACTGCGTATTTATCCTGCAGGACAATGGGAGCCGCTGCAAGTCCACGCTTCTTTGCCAGCACGTTAGATGGTGTCCGTTTGTGGTGTCCATTCGCATGCGCAAAATGTTCGCGGAAATGCGCAAGATGTTCGCAAGAGTGCGAGATGCTGAGCAGGATGTTCGTGAAAGGCAGGCGAGTAGGAACTTCTGAGCCTGATTCATGTTCGTATGAAGCTGCCTGATAAGCGTGAGGCGGGGGTCAGTTTGCGGGTCAGTTTGTCCTGTCAACCTCCGACATTTTGTAATCGGGAAACCGGCTCCGACGCCCGATTGCCCTCTAAAGTCCGACAGATTATTGTGATTGGTTGAGCGCATGATCTGATTTGCAACCAGGAGGTCGCAGGTTCGATCCCTGTACGCTCCATATACTTACAAAATGCGGGTGAGTTGGGGGTCAGTTTCTCCCGGAGACCGTTCAAGAACCTTCCGCGGATGCGACATTACTGAAAGCATTGTCGCCTCATCCGACCGTTGGTAATAGCGTAGCAACGTGTCCACGTCACTCCAGCCTCCAGCCGCGGCTACGTCGGCGGTCGGCAACTCTTTCCTAGTTGTTGCCCATGCTCTCCGAATCGGCGTGCCACATCGATCCGTCCGACTTGTAGCCCCGCTCGGCGCTCTGCATGTTGAACCCACTTCGCAGCACGTCGCGGCGGACCGGATTCTCCGAATCAGATTCCGACGATCGTTACAACGAAGGCCATCCCAACAACATCTTCGAGAGAGTGTTCTTGCCGACCTCGATAGTTTCGGAGCATCGTGGGATGGCGGTGGCTTGGTGTCTTAAAAGATGATAGCCGGCGGTGCCACCACTATTGCCGGCTCGGGCTCCGTATCGATCGACTACACACTGTTTCATGCGCTAAATGGTTTTGCGGGGCGAAATTCCGCACTCGATGCACTGATGGTTGGATCGGCGAAGTACCTGCCAGTGGTTTTCGCACTCGCATTGATAGCTCTCTGGATTTCTTGGCATGCTCGAAACCAGCGCGGGGCCTTTCTCGCGGGCGGATCCGCACTCATCGCCTTGGGTTTCGGACAATTGATCGGCAAGGCATTTCCGCGCCCCCGGCCGTATCTAACTCACGCCATCAATCAACTTATCCCGCCCTCACTGGATACCTCTTTTCCAAGCGATCACGCGATTCTCGGATTTGCCGTTGCGATGATGGTGTTTATGTACAACAGGCGTGCAGGCGTAGCGCTCCTTGCCTTCGCAACGCTAATGGCTTTCGCGCGAGTCTTCGTAGGTGCGCACTATCCAGGCGACGTCCTTGGCGGTGCGGTCCTAGGCAGTTTGACGAGCGTAGGGCTGGCAAAAGTGAGTGAGCGTCAGCCTATTGCTCATGCGTTGGATTCGATCTTTAGGCTACTTCGTCGCTGGCACATCGCCGCACCGACTGACTAACGCCAGTTTCAGAAGCGGGTGTCAGTTCGGGTGTCAGTTGGATGCGGACATCCGGGCTACCTCGACCTTTGTTCTTCCAGTTCGCGCCCCGGAGTCTTATTCGACCACAACATCCTGGAAGTCGTGAATGTACTCATCGATTGCCCGCCGAAGCGCTTATGAGATTCGGCTATGCGTAATATCGCTCTATGCAGATCGCGACTAGTAATAGCCATTGGCAAATTACTTCACGCGTAATGGGTCTCAAAGAGCATTCAGTCGCACTCGCTTTTCTTCCGCCCCAGCCGTGGGTGAGTTCGTTCCGGCAAACGTCTCGCACGGGCTGGTCGAATGCGGCGATCGGCTACGGCCGTAGGAGTTCCAGCGTGAACGTGCTCCCCACGCGCAAGGCACTCTCAGCGGTGAGGTCGCCACCCATCGCACGCGCCAAGTCCCGGCTAATCGCGAGTCCCAGCCCAGTGCCCTCGCTCGGCCGGTTAAGTGTGCGCCCCACTTGGACGAAAGGCTCGAAGATGGACTCGAGCTTGTCCCGAGGAATGCCGATGCCAGTGTCGCGAACGCTCAAGCGTACCCGGTCACCATCTTCCTCGCACTGAAGCGATATTCGCCCGCCCGGCTCGGTGAACTTGACCGCGTTGGAGAGGAGGTTCACGAGAATCTGACGCAGCTTGTCAGAGTCGACTCGGGCCACGAGAGTTGCCGGACACTCGGCGACGCTGAGCGTGAGCCGCTTCGCGCGCGCCTGCGGCGCGGTAAGCACTTCGGCCGCCCTGAGCGCGTCACACATGCGCACATCGGCGAGTTGGTAGTGTACGGCACCAGTCTCAAGCTTCGCATAGTTCAGGACATCGTTTATGAGACCGAGCAAGTGGCGTTGACTCTGTTGGATGTGGTAAAGGACCTCCAGCTGTTGCGGCGTCACTGGCCCGTGAATTCCCAGCTCTAGCAGCTCCGCGTAACCGCCGATGGCGTTGAGCGGTGTACGCAATTCATGCGACATGACCGCGAGCAACTCGCCCTTAGCCCGGTTCGCCCCTTCGGCTTCGGCGCGGGCTTCCCGGGCCTCGGCGGAGGCCGCGCGCTCAGCTGACAGCCGTCGGTCGTATTCGCCACGCTCGCCCTGAAGGCGGACCAACTCCGTCACGTCCTCAACCCGGTGAATGATGCAGGTGATCTCGCCATCGGAACCGAAGACGGGGGTGTTGAGCGGGCTCCACCACCGCTCCTCGAACCCCCCACCCGCGGTCGCGGGGCGGGGGATGTCGTAGTGCTGCACGGCCATCTCGTCGGCGCGGCGCTGTGCGACGACCCGCTCAAGAGAGGCGCGCAAGTTGTGCACGCCTGTGGCGGCGGGGTCCGCTGGGTTGTCGGGGAAGACATCGAAGATCCCGCGAGCGATGATGGCATCGCGCTCCGTCATCGTGGCGCGAAGGTACGCGTCGTTCACAGCGATGATCGTGAAATCAGGCGGGGTTACGACGAGCAGCGGCGTCGGAGACGCGTTGAAGAGCGCTTGGAAGTCGACACCGGGGCGCGCGGCGGTAGCGTTTTGGTCAGGCGCCAAGTCCCCCGGGTGTGGGGCGTTGGTTGGCGTATTCTCCGTCATACGGCTGGCCTCCTGGCAGCGCGTCGCCACCCGGCACGTTCAGTGCTTGCCAGGCGCACAACGCGCGCCACCCCGCGGCTCGGCTCGGCGGCTACGAGGCCATCGCCCAAAAAGCCGCAACATGTATAGTATTGCGAACGACCAAGCGTTCTGTAAATGACTGGCGGTAAATATCTGCGAGCGGCGTCACTTATTGCGGGTCGCACCGCGCACAGTATTCAAAGCACCTAATTCCGAAATGCATGCGGCGATTGGAATCGGTTAACTCTGATTATCCGCGGAAACTGGCCTCGTTACTTCCCGGCAGGCCACTCGCACCTATCGTGTTCGACCGGTAATCACCGTCTCGTATGTCCATACCACACCTGGCATGTTCGACCGACACGTGGAGAATCTCAGCACCGTCTACAAGGCGAACTTGGAGGCGCAGAAGACCGCCGGTCTCGTCACCGATATGCGATCTACACGTCGGATGCCGGGACTCCTGCTGACCACGACGTGATGCTGACGTGACGTACAAGAACTGGGCAGCTCTCGTCAATCTGCGCGATAGAACCGAGCCTGTCGGGCAGATATTATGCGCGCTCATTACGTTATACTCAAATGAACCCTGGAGGAGCCTGTATGTACCCTGAACTCTGCTGCTGCGATTGCCCAAAATGCACGTGTCTGTGCGAGCCCGGAGGTGCCTGCTGCGGTAATTGCTGCGGGAGCAGGTAATAACGCTTTCACAATCGGTATCAGTCCCCGAGACCCTCGCCGACGATGGAGTCTCCTGCATAAAGTTCTCATTGCCGTTCTGTTCGCTCCCGGGTAGACTCTAGCAAAGAGCCTCAACTGAAACGACAACACCGTTCCGAGTGGCGGTATCGAGTTGATTGAGCGGCGGATGATCGCGGTAGGCGGTACGGTTCAAGGAGTGGGGTTTAGGCCCTACGTCCACCGTTTGGCCACAGCCCGCAATCTTTCGGGTTTCGTCCGCAACGATTCAGCGGGTCTCACCATCGACGTTCAGGGCGACCCGCACGCCCTCGAAGACTTTCTGTCTGCTTTGATCGACCACCCGCCACCGACCGCGGTGGTCGAAAGGGTCAAGATCTCGAGCGGGCCGGTAAGGCCTTATCGCGGGTTCGAGATAGCCGCGAGCGCATACTCGACGGTGTCCGCTCGGACAAACCTTTCGCCCGACATCGCTGTTTGCGATGAATGCCTGCGCGAACTGTTCGATCCGGACAACAGGCGCCACCGGTACCCGTTTATCAATTGCACTCACTGCGGTCCGCGGTTCACTATCATCGACGGAGTTCCCTACGACCGGGCTCTGACGACCATGCGCGTGTTCGAGATGTGCGGCGCTTGCCGCGGTGAGTACGAAAACCCAGCCGACCGCAGGTTTCACGCGCAGCCAGTCGCCTGTGCCGAGTGCGGGCCAAGCGTGAGACTAATAGACGCAAAGGGAAGCGAGTGTGAAGGTGAGGCAATGGCCGCTGCTGCTCGCATGCTGGCTCAGGGACATATCGTCGCCGTGAAAGGATTGGGTGGATACCACCTCGCCTGCGACTCGATGAGTCTCACTGCCATCGAGAGGTTGCGCTACCGTAAGGCGCGCGAGGCAAAACCCTTTGCCGTGATGGTGCGGGACATCGCGGCGCTCGGTGCATTGTGCCTCGTCACTTCCCGAGAAGAGGCGCTTCTTCTCTCACGCGAGCGTCCAATTGTTCTGTTGCGGAAGCGACACGATCTCGATGGTGGGGCTGCTTCTGCGATGCACACGTTGGCTCCGGGCAATCCATGCCTCGGCATCATGCTCGCGTACACGCCACTCCACCATCTGCTGCTCGCCGAGTTCGGCGGTCCGCTCGTGCTGACGAGCGGGAACATTGGCGATGAGCCGATCGCATTCGAGGACGCCGACGCCTTCGACCGACTGGGTGCCGTCGCGGATTTCTTTCTCACTCACGATCGCGCGATCGCCGAGCGGTGCGATGATTCGGTAATGCGGGTTATGCTCGACAAGCCGACGATGCTTCGGCGCTCACGCGGGTTCGTGCCTTCGCCGATCGATGTCGGCATTGGGTTTCCAGCGCACGTGTTGGCGGTTGGCGGACAGCTCAAGAATACGTTCTGCTGCGCGCGGGACAATTCGGCCTTCCTGTCGCAGCACATCGGTGACCTCGATCACACCGCGGTGCGGGTGTCTCTCGCGAATAGCGTGGCTCGATTCTCGAACGTAGTAGGCGTAAAGCCGGAAGTCGTGGTGCACGACCTGCACCCGCAGTACGCCTCCACAGAATTCGCGCTGGATGTCGACGGCGTCGAACGAATCGGCGTTCAGCACCATCACGCTCATATCGCTTCGTGCATGGCCGAGCACGGGATTGTCGACCCGGTGATAGGAGTTGCCTTCGATGGAACCGGTTACGGGACGGACGGCGCCATCTGGGGCGGTGAATTTCTGGTGGTGGATGAGGCGGGTTTCCGTCGTGCGGCGCATCTTCGATATGTCCCCATCCCAGGCGGAGAGGCGGCGATCCGCAGGCCGCTTCGCATGGCGGTATCTCACCTGATCTCGGCGTATGGAGACGACGCGCACTCTCTGCCGCTCGAGCTATTCGAGCGAGCTGCCAGGAATGAGGTTGCCGTGGTCGAGCAGATCATCGCCAAAGGCCTCGCATCGCTTCCAACATCGAGCATCGGGCGCCTATTCGACGTCGTCGCGGCGCTACTCGGCGTCCGCGACGATGCGCAGTTCGAGGGACAGCCGGCGATGGAGCTTGAGGCAATGGCGGATCCCCTAAGCAGAAGGCGCTACGAATTCAGCTTGAGCGCCCCGACGACTTCGCCCTGCTCAGGGGCGGCGAGTGATACTTCGCTCGTGAGTCTTGCGACGCCTTTGCAGATCGATCCCGCGCCGGTGGTCAGAAGCATTGTTGATGACGTTCTCGCCGGCGTCGATCGGCCCGCAATCTCAGGAGCGTTTCACAACTCCGTCGCCGATATGATCCTCAAAGTCGCGGAACTCTTGAGAATCGCCACTGGGATCAGCGAGATTGCGCTGAGCGGTGGCGTGTTCCAGAATGTTCTCCTGACGACCAGGGCTTCGCAGCTTCTCGCTGGCTCGGGTTTCGACGTATACACTCAGCGTCTGGTGCCGTGCAACGACGGTGGGCTTTCACTGGGGCAGGCATACGTCGTCGCGCTCGGGGCGCACGTCCCGTCACGCAAACAGGAACCGACGGCGGAACTATGTGCCTAGGAATACCGGGCCGGATCGTCGAGTTCGTGGATACCGGCCACCAGATCGCGAAGGCAGAAGTTTCGGGCGTTCGCCGCAACATCAATGTCGGACTCGTGCTGCCGGACGGTCTCGAAATCGGCGACTGGGTCCTGATCCATGTGGGCTTCGCGCTCAGCAAGATCGACGAGGATGAGGCGAAGCGCACGATCGCCTACCTGACGCAGCTTGACGATCTGTACGTGGACGAAGTCCGCCAGATCGTCGAAAGCAGGATCGAGTGATCCAGACTTTAGTGAGAGACGCATCGGCGATCGAACTGGTGACGCACCGGTTCGACTCCAGCATCGACGCCACGTCCCGGTTTTTCGAGCAGAACGTCGACGCGATTTCTGCGACCTCCCTGGAGATGGCGCGGAGATTCGAGCAGGGCGGCAGATTGATCGTGTTCGGCAGCGGGGCCGCCGCCACCGATGCGCAACACGTCTCGGTCGAGTTCATTCATCCGGTGATCGTGGGGAAGCGCGCGCTCCCGGCGATAGCGCTCACCAGCGACGTAGCGAGTGTCACAGCGAGTAGTGGGGGAGGAGGCTTCCTTCTCATGCTCTCGACGCTCGCCCGCGGGGAAGACATTGCGCTCGGCATACTGGGCGACGCCGACGATGAGAGGGTGATGGAGGCGCTCGCGTTCGCCAAAAACAAGAAGCTCCTTACGATTGCCATCGGCCCGGAGCGGGGAGGATTGGGGGACACACCTGCTCAACACAATTATCAGGTTCCCTCCAAAGACAGGCTCGTCACGCAAGAGGTGAGCGAGACGTTCTATCACGTGCTGTGGGAGCTCGTGCATCTCTTCCTGGAGCACCGACCCGCGGGCTCATCGGGGCCTGCGGCGTGAGCTCCGATCCAGCGCGCTCCGATATCTGCGTCCCGGCCGCGGACCGATCGTGCTCCATCTGTGGCGACGAAGCGGCCCCGGCTGTGGTCGAGAGCATCGATGCAACGACGGTGAGCGCGGAAGTGCGCGATGGCTTCGGAACGACCAGCACTGTCGCGCTGGATTTGCTCGATGGTACGATCGTGGGGGACACGGTGATGGTCCACCTCGGCTTCGCTATTGGACGCGTCCCGCAGGCAAGCGCTGCCACAAGAGTCGGTGCGCGGGTGAATCGCGCGGAGAGTGTCCCTTGAGCGCGCCCGATCGGAATTTCAACAGCGAGCTGTACCCCTTTCTCTACGCTTCGAATCCGCAGACCAGGGGCACGCTCGACGAGGTCTTTGCGCAAGCGACGGCTTCGACGCTCAACAAATGCGCCGATGTCGTGGCGCTTCGCCGGCAGCTTCGCGATGAATACAGCGAGCTCATCGCCGGGGCGGGTGCAGCGATGGCGGACCGGTTCCTCGCTGGCGGAAAGCTCCTCGCTTTCGGAAATGGCGGCAGCGCTACCGATGCATCGGACGCAGTCGTCGATTGTCTCCGGCCGCTGGACAGCGACTGGCGATCGATTCCAGCTCTCGCTCTCAGCAGCGACATCGGTGTCGTCACGGGTGTCGCCAACGATGTCGGCTTCGAGCACGTCTTCTCGCGCCAGGTCATCGCGCTAGGCGACCCTCAGGACATCGCGCTGGGATTCACGACGAGCGGCAGTTCCTCCAACGTTATCGCCGCATTCGTGGAAGCGCGGAAGCGCGGAATGCTTTGCATCGCACTTATCGGCTACGACGGTGGTCAGGTCGAGAAATCAGCACTCGCGGACTACTGTTTCGTCGCCCGGCTCGACTACGTGCCGCGCATCCAGGAAGGCCACGCCACCGTATGGCACGCGCTGCTGGACGTCGCGCAGTCATCATTGAGCAAGAGGGCGGCATGACGATGCAGTTCGTCGATGAGTTTCGTGATCCTGCTTCGATAAAGCATCTCGCCGACCAGATTGTGCGCCTTTCCGCGGGAAGGAAGTTCAAGTTCATGGAAGTGTGCGGTGGTCACACCCACTCGATTTACAAACATGGCCTCCAGGATCTGCTCCCGGAAAACGTGGAGCTGGTTCACGGGCCGGGTTGCCCTGTATGCGTGATTCCGATGGGTCGGATTGACGACGCGATGGCGATCGCTAAAAGTCCGGGCGTTATCTTCGCCACCTTCGGCGACATGATGCGCGTACCTAGCTCGACTGGCAGCCTGCTCGACGCCAAGGCCGACGGCGCCGATGTTCGCTTCGTCTATTCTCCGCTCGATGCGCTGAAACTTGCGCGCGACAATCCGGATCGCCAAGTGGTTTTTTTCGCCGTCGGATTCGAGACCACCGCGCCATCGACGGCCGCGACGCTGTTGCGCGCGCGAGACGAGGGCCTTCGCAACTTCTCTGTTTTCTGTAACCACGTCACCATCATTCCGGCGATCAAGGCGATACTCGACTCCCCCGGAATGCAGCTCGACGGCTTTATCGGCCCGGGACACGTCAGCACTATCATCGGGCTTTCGCCCTTCGAGTTCATACCAACACTATATGGAAAGCCGCTCGTCGTCAGTGGGTTCGAGCCTGCCGACATACTCCAATCGATCGTGATGATTCTCAAGCAGCTGGAAAGGGGCGCACCCGCGGTGGAGAACCAGTACGCGCGCGTGGTTCGCCCGGAAGGCAATCGGCGCGCGCTCGAGATTCTCGCCTCGACCATGGAGCTGCGCCCGCACTTCGAGTGGCGCGGTCTCGGGTTCATCACGCAGAGCGCGCTCAAGGTGCGCGCCGAGTTCGTGGAGTGGGATGCCGAGGTGTGCTACTCGGTGCCCGGATTGCGCGTCGCCGATCCGAAGGCCTGCCAGTGTGGCGAGGTGCTGAAGGGCGTCATCAAGCCGTGGCAATGCCGAGTGTTCGGAACGGCGTGCACGCCCGAGACGCCGATCGGTTCGTGCATGGTCTCGCCCGAAGGCGCCTGCGCCGCATACTACAACTATGGCCGCTACTCTCTGATGAAACAGGGAGCGGCGATGGCAACAGTCGCCGCAACGGGACCCACGACAGTTCCTGCAATTGCAACGGTCCCCGCATGACGTCGCGCGTGGAGAGCTCCCTCAACTCGCAGCTGGACCGGATCGATCGCGTGCGCGTGGCCCGCGAGGCGAGGGCCGTCCTCCGCGACCAGCACATCACGCTCAGTCATGGCAGCGGTGGCAAGGCAACCCACACGCTCATCGACGCGCTCTTCGTTCCGGCGTTTGGAGATCCGGCGACCGACGGCTTCGCCGACGCGGCGACGTTCAGCACCAATGGCATCGGGTCGCCTCGGCTCGCGTTCACCACTGACTCCTACGTGGTGAGTCCCCTGTTTTTTCCTGGCGGCGACATAGGCGCGCTGGCGGTGAACGGCACGATCAACGATTTGGCGATGTCCGGGGCGCTGCCTCTCTGTCTGTCACTCGGTCTGATACTCGAGGAAGGTCTCGAGATGGACGTGCTGCGTCGTGTCGTCGCGTCTCTGGCGAGTGCGGCTTCGGCTGCTGGGGTTCGTATCGTCACCGGGGACACGAAGGTTGTGCCGCGCGGTAAGGCTGACCGCCTCTTCATCAACACCAGCGGCGTGGGGATTCTGCGCGAGGGTGTGGACCTTTCGGCGGAGTTGATACGGCCCGGCGATGCCGTCATCGTGAGTGGCGACATCGCCGATCACGGAATCGCGGTGATGCTGGCTCGAGAGGCTCTGGAGCTGGAAACCGACATCGGTTCGGACTCCGCGCCACTGCACACACTTGTCGATGCCATATTGGCGGCCTCGCCCGCAACGCGTATCCTCAAGGACCCGACGAGGGGCGGACTCGCATCGACACTCAACGAGATCGCGCGCCGCGCCAATGTCGGGATCGTGATCGACGAAAACGTAGTTCCGGTAAAGGTCGAAGTTCGTGGCGCCTGCGAGATTCTGGGACTCGATCCTTTCCACATCGCCAATGAGGGAAAGCTGGTAGCGATCACTCCTCCCGAACAGGCTCAGGCGGCGCTCGCGGCGATGCGCGCGCATCCGTTGGGGTTGGGTGCGGCGATCATCGGAACGGTTCATGCTGGCCCCGAGGGTATGGTCGTCCTCAAGACCCCCGTCGGTGGATCGAGGGTCCTGGATATGCTTGTCGGTGACCCGCTGCCGAGGATCTGTTGAATGACTTCGCGAACTGAGTGGAGTGCGTGCATATTGACGCCGGTTCGCGCCAAGTCGAGACGCGACTGGCGCTGAGGGAATCATGGCTACAGCGGTAGAGACAGAAACGGTACAGGGAGGGCAGCCTTCGGTTCCGCAGACCGAGCCGGCGCCCCGTCCACAACGCCTGCCCCTCGGCCCTCTCAAGAACGTGCACGTATTCTGGCTGGCGGGCATGAGCTGCGACGGCTGCACGGTCACAGTCGCCGGCGCGACCAATCCGGGAATTGAGGGCCTGCTTACCGGGACCGTCCCAACGATGCCGAAGGTAATTCTACATCACACCGTTCTCTCCGTAGAAGCGGGCGAAGCGTTCATCCAGCCGTTCAAGGATGCGTGGGAAGGAAAGCTCGAGGATCCTTACGTCATCGTGGCGGAAGGCTCCATCGCCGACGAGCGAATCGCGGCGCGCACCGGCGGATATTTTTCCGCAATGGGGACGGAGGTCTTGTCTTCCGGAGGCGATGCCTGCCCCGTTCCTTCAGCGACATGGATCAAGCGGCTGGCGCCAGGCGCTGCGGCGACGATTGCGATAGGAACGTGCGCCACCTGGGGAGGGATTCCAGCGGCGGAAGGAAATCCCACCGGCGCGATGAGCCTCATGGATTTTCTTGGCAAGGAATACAGAAGCGCTTTCGGCCTGCCCGTGATCAACATTCCGGGCTGCGCACCGCAGGGCGACAATTTTACCGAGACCGTGTTCGCGGTTCTGCTGTTCCTCCAGGGTCTCGGGCCGCTTCCACCGTTTGACGAGCTGGGCCGACCGTCGTGGCTGTTCACCGAGACGGTGCACCGCGGATGCAACCGCGCTGGATACTACGAGGAAGGCGTGTTCGCCAAGAATTATGGAGACCCGGAATGCCTCGTCGACATCGGGTGTTGGGGGCCGGTGGTAAATTGCAACATCGTCAAGCGTGGAGCGATCAACCACATGGGTGGATGCATGGAGGCCGGTGGCGTCTGCATCGCCTGCACGATGCCGGGTTTCCCCGACAAGTTCTCGCCGTTCTACAAGGCGCCGCCCGGCGGAATTATCTCCAGCATGACATCGCGCTCGACCGGCGCCTTCGTCCGGCGCATGCGCCGCCTCAGCAACCATCATGCGAACCGTGAAGTCCGCTGGGATGTTCTCAACAAGGTGCCGAGCGGGTGGGGGAACGTCACGGGCTCGTCCGTCGGACTCAAGGCTATGGAGTACTTCTACAAGAAGTGGCAGTTCTGGGGAGCGAAGCGGCCCGGCCGCCCAAAAGGACAGGAAGATCGCTTCTGGGGTGCCGACCGGCCGGGAACCAGCGCCGACTACATCGACCAGAGCTCGGCCCGGGAGGAGGTGCGTGACGGACGCTAATCTCTGGGCGGCGTGGCGCCTGTGGATGATAGTGGCCGTTGTGGTGATCCTCATCGCCGCTTCACTGCTCATCACCATCTGGCTCACCGCGCGCAGCATCCTCGCGCACGCGGTTCGCGCCCTTGCCACCGCCGAGAAAATCCGTGGATACACCGATCCGATCTGGGCCCTCGATGCGACGAACGAAGTGGCGACCGGTCTGCTCGAGACCGTGCAGAGCATCGAAACAAAAGGGGGCAAGCTGGCCGAGGCTCTTGAAAGCCATGCGGGAGCCGGCGGAGGAGTGAGCCATGTCTAGCGTGTCGCCCGAGGCGGTTGAAAAAGTCTGGATCGTCTCTCTCGTCGTTTACGGCGTCGTCGTCGTGGTCGTAGCGATCCTCCTGACGCTAATTCTCCGCACCGCGCACCAGATCAGGGTCGGCGTTGGGGAGATCTGGAATACCGGCCAGCGGATCGCCAACAACACCATCCACATCGCGCTGCTCAACAAGACCAACTTCGTGGCTGGAAACATTCTCAAGTCGGCAGTCGGAGTGGTCGGGGCAACCGCGGCAGTCCACGCGCACGCGAAGGAGTGTCCGGGCTGCCCGACGTGTGTGATCGGACCGGAGTGGAGTCGATGAATACAATGACGCTGCTCGCCCTCATCACTCTCATCGGCGTCGCCGCGCTGTTCATCGCGCTCGCCGTTTTCCTGGTGCTGATCGCGCAGCAGCTCGAAAACATTGGCGGCGCTGAGATCAAGCTTTACGGGACACGTGCCAGCCTGCTCTCGAAAATCCGGCTCGGCGTGCGCGCCATCGAGGTGCAGACGGCGGCACTTGCGCCGCTGGTCACCAAGCTCAATGGCGGTCTCTCCGCCATTCGGGACGGACTCAGCGCGATCGACCATAACCTCGGTGGCGTCATCACCGCCGTATCCGCCCAGGGCGAGGGGGAGCGATGACAGGTTCGCCGTTATTCCCTCCAGCGGTGTTCACCATGTGGTGGATAGGGCTGATTCTCGCTCTCGTAGTATTCGCTCCGCTTTCGGTCTATCTGCTCAACCGCACTTTCGTGGCGGCGCGCTCCATCAGGCGATACTCCGCCGAAGCGTTGACGGCGGCCGCGGGCATCGTCGCGAACACGAAGCCAATTTCCGCGCTCGACGACACGATCGGAGTCGCGACACAGATCCTCGCCACGGCGGGCTCGGTGGCGGGGAAGCTCGACACGATCGCCAATGTGCTCGCAGAGAGGGCGCGATAATGGAGGTGCAATGCTGTTGACACTGACGCTTGTGGCGATTGCTCTGGTTGTCGTCGCGCTAGCGGGATACCTGATCGCCATCGCGGTCGCGCTGCTCGGCGCGAGGCGCAACGTCATTGCAATCGCCAACGGTTTGGAGGCGGTGGCCGACAACACCAGGCCGCTACCCGAGAAGCTGACCACGATCAACGGCGCTCTCGTCGCACTACTCGGCGGACTCAAAGCCGCCGACGGCCACCTCGGTCGCGCGGCGACTGTCTTCAAGCTCACTTAGCCCCGGTAACGGCCCAATGTGCTTCAAGAATCTTCCCGTCGAGTTCGACGCCCAGGGCAAACCGTTCCTGCGCGAGGGTATCCGCGATCCTTACGGCGCGGGTACCGCGACGCCAACCGGTGGGTCGCGACAGCTGACGGAGGATAAAATCGAAGATCTCTTGCGCCGCAACGGACACGTCAAGGCGCTCGACTTCGATCCTGTTACGCGCGTCGCCGGAGCGCTGGCTTTTCACTCGGTCGCGGATTTCGAGAACCGGAAGGTTCTCGAAGCCCGCTCGGTAGCCACCCTCTTTCGCGGGTACGAGGTGATCATGGTGGGCCGCGATCCGCGCGATGCGATCTACATCACCAGCCGCGCGTGCGGCGTCTGCGGGGGTGTCCACTCGACGTGCTCCGCGCTGGCGATCGAAATGGCCATTGGTTGCTGTCCGCCACCCCTCGGCGTTCTGATCCGAAATCTCGCGCTGGCGCTGGAATTCCTCTACGACCACCCGCTGCACCTGCACCTGCTGGCGGGCCCCGACTATTCGCAGGTCATCGTCGAGCCCACGAATCCCTCTCTCTACGAGAAGGCGAAGAAAACCGAGTGCCGGTACACTGCCATTCACGGTTTCAGGACCGTGGCCGATCTGATGACGGACCTCAATCCGCTCAGCGGCAAGCTCTACCTCGAGGCGCTGCATATGACGCGCGTCGCGCGCGAGGCCTATGTGCTGATCTGCGGAAAATATCCTCACCCGCAGACGATCGTTCCCGGCGGCATGAGCTCGACGATCAACCTCACTGTGATGAACGAGATGCTGGTAAGGTTGTCGCAATTCTTCGACTACTCCAAGAAGCTGGCCCTCATTTGGGAAGACATCACCCAGTTCTTTTACGCCGCCAATCCCGAGTACAAGAAGGTCGGCGCCCGGCGCGCGAACATGATCGACACGGGGATTTTCGACCACCCGGATGCCTACGACGCGACCTACGAGAACGCCGACGCCTGGGGCAATCGCCGCTGGGCGACTCCCGGCGCGATCGTAGATGGCCAGCTGGTGACGACGGACCTCAAGAAGATCAACATGGGCCTCGAGGAATTCGTCGATCACTCCTACTACGCCGAGTGGACGGGAGAGGGAAAGCAGCAGCATTTCGCGACCGATCCGAGCGGGAACCCACTTTCGCCGCACCACCCGTGGAACAAGGTCACGCGTCCGCGGCCGCAGGGTCAGAACTGGAAAGAGAAATACACGTGGGACACAACTCCGCGCTGGGACAGACTCGGAATGGAGGCCGGAGCGTATGCGCGCCTCTGGAATACAGCCGTCGCGCGCAAGATGCCTGAGAATCCGTTCATCGAGTCTACCGGTCACTCCCTCAAAATGCGCCTTCCCGCCGGTGCCCTTCCTGAAACCGAGATTGAATGGACGGTGCCCGACGTCTGGAACGCTTTCGAGCGCAATCGGGCCCGCGCCTACTGTCAGGCGTTCACGACCCTGGTGGCATTCAACCAGTGGCTTGCCGCTATGGAGATTCTCAAGAGCGGATCCGCCAGCACGAGCACACCGTTCCACATACCGCAAAGAGGTGAGCAGCGGGGCGTCGGATTCTGGGGCGCCGGCCGCGGCTATCTCACGCACCACCTGACGCTCGACCGCGGTGCCGTCTCCAACTATCAGATCGTGACGCCATCGACTTGGAACGCATCGCCGACCGACAGGTGGGGACAGCCCGGCCCCTACGAGGAAGCGGTGCTCAACACTCCGCTGCTGGAAGAGACCAACGATCCGAAGCAGTTCCGCGGACTCGACGTTCTGCGCGCTATCCGCAGCTTCGATCCGTGCATGCCGTGCACAACGCACATTCAGTCGGAAGGCGGGCTCCTCACCCGCGAAGTGAATACGTGCGCGTGCGGCCTAGATGAGTGACAGCGGTCGCGTCATGGTCTCAGGTGTGGGCTACCCCGACCTCGCGGACTACTCGATTGGAATAACAGTAATCGAGCAGCTGGCGACGTGGTCGCCGCCTGAGAACGTCGTCATCGAGGATCTGAGCTACAATCCGATCGCTGTCGTACAGCGCTTTCAGGACGAGGGTGGTGAGACTGCCTTCGGGCGCGCGGTGTTCGTCTCTGCTGTCACGCGGCCACGCCGTGCGGCGGGAACCGTCAAATCCTATCGGTGGGACGGAGCGCTTCCTTGCGAGGAGGACATCCAACGCGCTGTCACCGACGGAGTAACGGGGATCATTGCGCTGTCGAACACGCTTGTGATAGCCAGGCACTTCGGCGCACTGCCGGAAGATGTGGTGATCGTGGAGGTCGAGCCCCAATCCAACGAATTTGGCGCTGGGCTTAGTCTGGCAGTTTCCGCCGTCTTTGAGCGGGTGTGCGAGCTGATGAAGGCATTCGCCACCGATGACGAGGCGGTCGCGCGGTTGCCGGTCGATTCGCTCGATTACGCCGTATCCCCGGGCTGGGGTCTCACGGTCCGATGACGCACCCGATTCCGACGAGCGAAACCGACGAGTTTGGAGAGACCATCGAGGAGCGGCAGGACGTTCTCGACCAGGTCTCGAGCGCGATTGCGTCGCTGTCCTCGCACTCCGACCCCGATGTGCGCGAAAAGCTGGACGTGGTGCTCGCGGGAATCGATGCGGTGCACCGTGTCGCGCTCTCTCACCTCTTCAACGCCATCAAGTCGATGGGCGGCGATGCCTTCATCAACAGGCTCACAACAGATCCGGCCATCCGCATTCTGCTCATGTCGTACGACCTCCTCGCTATCGACAGGCGTCTTACCGCCGAAGAAGCGCTCGACGAAGTCCGCGGACATCTGCACGCGCGTGGCATCGACGTCGAGCTGCTGGATGTAGCGGGCAGCGAAGTATTCGTCCGGCTGCACGGGCTCGATGGAGGCTCCATCACGGAAGAAGCCGTCCGCCGCGACATCGAGTCCGCGCTCCGGGAGGGGCTGATCGGCTTTCAGATTCTCGTCATCGGCGAGCGGCGGCAGCAGACGCCGAACAACCTCGTGCAGCTCGGGGGACTGCGGCGCGCCAATAAGCCGGTCTACCGCACGGTTCTGTCAGAAGGTAATCTCCAGCCCGGAGACGTGAAAGCCGTGGACGTCGACGGCACTTCGATCCTCATCGCCAACATCGAGGACGGCGGGCTCTTCGCGGTCGCCAACCACTGCGGCGACAGTCCGCTGCCGCTCGAGTACAGCACACTTTCCGGCTCGGTGCTCGTGTGCAGCTGGCACGGCTGCCGTTACGACTTGCGCACCGGAGCGCGTGTCGACGAGCGCGGTGGGGACAAGCTGCGTGTGTATCCAGTACGTGTAAGCGAGAATGAAATACAGCTGGCGACTCACGCAGAGCAGACCTGACGTGGGCCGAACATTGATCGCAGGATTCGGCAACTCTCTTCGCGGCGACGATGCCTTCGGCGTCGACGTGATTCAGAGGCTCGCCGAGCGCGGCGTCGCGGGGCCGGACGTGGATCTGATGGAGGTCGGCACCGCAGGGATTCGCCTCGCTCAGGAGCTGCTCACTCCTTGTGAGCGCCTGATCGTCGTCGATGCGATGGCACGGGGCGGCGCGCCGGGAACGCTCTACGTTCTCGAGGTCGAGAAAGTCGAGAGCGTCGCGCAGATCGACATGCACCTCGCCATCCCTTCGCGCGCGCTGTCCGCCGCACAGGCGCTGGGTGTGCTCCCGCCAACCGTGGTCATGATCGGCTGCGAGCCCCTCCAGGTGGACGAGCTGCTCTCGGAGCTGTCGGAGGCGGTCAGCCGCGCCGTCGACGAAGCAGTCAGGCGAATCATGGAAATTCTGTCAGCCGAAGTTCCGCTATCCGCGGGCGCGCCAGTTTGAATGAGCGAAGAACGGAGCAACGAGATCGCGCGTCGCGATGAGATGCTTGAGCTGCTGTACTGGTTCGAGGGCGAGGGCCTCACTTCCAGCGCGACGATTCCCGCCATGACGCGCTTCCTCTCGCGACCAGAGCTCGAGGTGCGCGAAACTATCGCCGAGCTGCTCACGCGAGGGCTGGTGATCGTGCACCCGGGCTCCGGCACCGAGTACCGTCTTACCGAAACCGGACGCACCGAAGCAGCGCGCAGATTCGCCGACGAGTTCGCGTCAATGCTGAGTCAGGGACACGGCGAGTGCAACGATCCTACCTGCGACTGCCACGCCAATCCCGAGGCCGCAGCCGAATGCCACGCTCGACGCGCGGGCACTCCCCATGCACATTGATCCCAACTTCAAGAGGTAGCGGATGCGGATAGCGATCGCGGGAAAGGGCGGCACGGGAAAGACCACGATTTCCGGGACCTTGGCGCGGCTCCTGGCTCGGCAGGGTCACAAGGTGCTGGCCATCGACGCCGACACGACGCCTAATCTCTCCGTCATCCTCGGCGTTCCGGCCGCGACTGCTCAGGAGATAGTCGCTCTTCCTCGCAACATGATGGAGCGGCAGACCCAGTCCGATGGCTCAGCGAAGACGGTTTTCGTCGCTGACTCCGAGAAGGTGATATCCGAGCATTCCGCGGTCGGACCCGACGGCGTCCGCCTCCTCGTCATGGGCAAGGTGGGCCACGGCGGCGCTGGCTGAATGTGCGGCGCCCACGCCGCGGTCCGCGGCTTGATCGGTGAGATTGTGAGCAGGGGCAATGATGAGCGCGACATCATCGTCGACATGGAAGCTGGGTTGGAGCATTTGTCGCGCGGAACCGGCAAACACCTTTCAGGCTTCGTCGCGACCATCGAGCCCTACTATCGGTCGATGGAAGTCGCTGGCCGCGTCGCGGCTCTGGCGGCGGAGCTCGGCGTGGGCGAAGTGTGGGCGGTCGCCAACAAAGTCAGAGATGCGGGAGATCGGAAGGCGATCGGTGATTTCTGCGATGCACATTCGCTCAGACTCGTCGGGGAGATCCCCTACGACGCGTCCCTCATCCAGGCGGAACGGGAGGGGAAGACACCTCTCGACTACTCGCCGAACGGGCCGGCGGTAAAGGCCATTGAAAGGCTGGGTGACGCTCTGGCAGGGGTCTTTTGAAATGTCGGGAGAAAGGCATTGCCTGTGCGGCGGATCGGCACATATTAAGGGTGGCGGCGCCCTCCTCTGTCGCCCTATACCGTAACGGAGTACGAGCATGAGCACTGCAGTCCAGACCGCGATGACGCCCACCCGAGCCACGCTCGGCGGCAGCAGCATCATCATGGCGTGTGCGTGCGGCACCGCGTCCAGCACAATGAAGCTCATGGCGATCGCGGGCGTCGCAGCCACCACAAAATTCCTGCACCCGGCATTTTTTGGGATCGGCGCTGCCCTGATCGTCTACGGTTTGTGGCGGACGGCGCGGCAAACAGCGTACATAGCGGTGGCGGCCTTCGCGATTTTCGGTGCCGGCGCTTGGCTCACTCCCCCCGGCAGAATGACGATGAGGGGGAGCGAGATGGCCGCTGGCCATCCCGGCCTCCCGTGGAGTGCAGTGCAGATGTTCGGCGCCTCGCTTTACGTCGTGGGAATCGCGCTTCTCGCCTACGCATTCTGGCTTGCCTTCCCGGCCCGCAAGCCGAAAGCTTCGGCGGCGGCGATCGGCGGAATGGCGGTCGCCACCGGTTGCACCTGCTGTCTGGTGGAGGGCGCAATCGCAGGAATGGCCTGGACTACCGGCGCGTCTGCGTCGATCGAAAACACGCCGGTCATCTTCTGGGGAGCGCTGGCTGTGGTCGCGGTCGCGCTCTACCGGCTCGGCGGCTGGAAAGCCGCGATGTGGGTGCCTGCCGGCGGAATCATCGTCAAGTATGCGCCCGTAGCACTTGCGCTGACCCCCGACGTTATGGTTGGGGCGGTGAATCTGCGCTTCATTCCGAGCTACATCATGACAGTCGTCGGAGTCGGCGTGGTCATGTACGGCTTCGCCAAAGCGTACCGCGCGTCACAGGCTGTGCAGTATCGTCCTGCGGAGTTGTCGCGGGCGGCCTGAGTTCAGCGTAGCGCGCCGAGTTACTCGGACTGATTACTAAAGCCCTGCAACGCTTCGCATTGCAGGGCTTTTTTCCTCAATTGTGTGAGTGGCGGTGGTGGATGTCTGGATAGTGCGAATGTGAGTGGACGATCGGCGAGTGTCGATGCCAATGGGTGTGCGGCGTCGGATCCGTCGATGGCGGGTCGCTCCGTGCATGGACGTGCTGATGATGCCCGTCGTGAACGTGCGCGTGGTCGTGATCCATCATCTTGTGCTGATGGGCGTGCTCGTGCCGTTCGGTGAGATGCAGCCAAACTCCGAGCGCCATCATTGTCGCGGCAAGGATGAACGGCGCTGTCGGTCTCTCTCGGAAAACGGCGAGCGACAGCACAGCGCCAACGAATGGGGCGGTCGACAAATAGGCGGCTGTCCGCGCCGTGCCGAGGTGGCGGAGTGCGAGCACGAAAAGAACCAGGCTGACCCCGTAGCTCAGGAAGCCGAGAGACAACGCGGATAGGACGCGCGGTGCGGCCGGCCAGCTCGCCCCGAGAAGAAACGCGACAGCCGTGTTGACGCTCCCCGCAACGAGGCCTTTGAGCATCGCGACCTGCACCGGATCGCCGGCAGATACTTTTTGTGTGAGGTTGTTGTCGATTGCCCAGCAGAGACAGGCACCGGCGACGGCGAGCGGACCACCCATCCCGCCCCATGCAAGCCGGCCCTCCCACGATAGCGCCCCACCTCCTGCGATGATGGCGAGCATTCCGAGCGCAATGCGCCGGTCGAAGTTCTCGCGAAAGACGAACCATGCGAATAGGGCGGTGAATACGCCCTCGAGGTTGAGCAGGAGCGATGCGCCCGACGCTGGAGTGCGGGTCAGTCCGATCATTAGCAGCAGTGGGGCCAGCACGCCACCGAAGGCAATCGCCCCAGCGAGCCAGGAAATGTCTAGCCGCGTCAACGGCGTCTCGCGCGCGGCCTCCGGCGCGCGTCGCGCGCGGAGCCAGACGATTCCAAGGCCGAGACCTGACCCCAGATAGAGCAGACCGGCCAGGAGTTGAGGCGCGGCACCGGTGAGGAGGAGCTTGGCGAACGGAGCGCTCGCACCGAAGAGAATCGCGGCAGCGATCGCCAGTCCAACGCCGCGACGCGCTTCCTCGCTCGCAGAAGCAGCCCTCACGGCGTTGGGCGACGATTCGTCGTCAGGTCCTTCGCCGGCCAGGGCGCTTCGAGCACCCAGAGCCCCGAGTTCACATCACTGATCACAACGTAGTCCCGAGCGGGGAAGGCGCTCGAACGTCCCGGAACGGAGAGCACAGCGACGCTCACTACGAACGCCTTTTCTGGGAGAACTCCCGTTGGGTCCGCGAGATCAGGCGGGACGAACGACGCCACTTCCCGCGGTGCGCCACCGGTGAGGTCGATGACCCGCGCACCATCGGAGTTCCATGGCACCACCGCGAAGTTCCCGTGCACAGCCGCGCGCTGCGGCGAGAGAACGCCGACATCCCTCGGCGGGAAGATGCTGGAGTTAGGTGTGCGAAACACTCCGAGCTCGCGCGGTGAGGCTGGCTCCGTTACGTCGATGACGCGGAGCGCTCCCCATTCGCCGGGGGTATCGCGCATGCTCGCTGTCACGCGAGAAGGAGAGACGCAAAGGCCTTCGTGGAGCGAAGGGCAGAGCAGCGCGCGGAGCGCGTCACCGTCTCCCTTGTCAATCATCATTACCGGAATCGTGATTCCAGCGGGATCACCGTCCGCCGAGAACGCCTGCGGTGCCGTGGTACTGGTCTGCAGAATCACGACGCCGCGGGCGCCTTCGGATTGCGCGAGTCGCACACGTTCGGCCACCGAGCATCCCGAGCTTTCCGCCAAAGCCGCCTGAAGAGGCTGCCGGCTGCGGTCGATCAGTGCGATCCGGCCACTGACGGGCGACAGGTATCCGTCGGACTGCATCGTCGCCATATCCGCGTGCATTACGTCGGAGCCGTGACTTACAGGGCAGCCGCGGCCCACATACGCGAGCTCTCCGTCGACTCGGTTCCCGGGCTGACGATACAGCTGCGCTCTGTTCTGTTGATCGTACAGCGTAAAGATTGCCTCGCAGCCGAATTTTGGTCCCGCCACTGGCGTCTGACCGTCCACGACGAGCGTCGTTGTCGGCGCGATGAAATCCGCTTCGGAGACTAGCGCGAGATCCCGGTCATTGACGCGCGCGGAGGCAACGTAAGCCGCGCTACCCTCGAAGCCGCGGTCAGGCGGATAAATGAACTGTCCGCGCTTAAGGGGAGTTCCTGATCCCTCAAGGTCGAGTATGAAAATGCCGCCGTCGTAGAAGGCCAACAGTCCGCCCATCCCACCCCGCGAGAAACCGGCGCCGTGACCCGCGCTGAACGGACGGCATCCATTGTTAGAGAAGATCGGCGTTCCCGGTGGAGGAAAGGCCCCGACCTGCACAGGGTGACGCGGATCAGTGACATCTACGACCCGGAGGTCGCCGGATGGGTATTTGCTCGCCGAGGCACCAGGCTCGAGCGAGAGAGAAAAGACGCGCCCGTCCGGGCGCTGTATGAGCGACACCGAATGTTGGGACGATGCACACCGCACACTGCTCAAGGGCAGTGGCCCACACGCCGGAATGCTGTCAGCGTGCACGATGTCAGCATCCGCATTGTATCGTCCGAGGAATTTCGGAGCAGCGGGGTGGGTGACGTCGTAGTACGAAACGCCGCGATCGATACTGTTGCCGGCGACTCCGCACATGGTCAGCGCCACGGCCAGGAGATCACCGGTGAACGTTGGCGTGCGCACACGCGCGGCACTCACGCCGTGCGCAGACACGCCGGCCGGTACGGGAATTGTCCCCACCACCTTCGGCATGCGCGGCTGCGACAGATCCACCAGCTTGACGGTGACCGCGGGACACGGATAAGGATTGTAGAGATGCGCGTGGACCCCGGCGGCGGGCATCAAGCCCGCGGCCACGACAGCGGTCGTGCCGACGACGGTCATGTCGCCGTTCAGCCCGGCACCTCCGAGATCGCTCCGGCCGACCAGACGCATTCCCTGCGGGCTTGCGGCAGTCGAGACCGTAACCGAAGCGGTAACGACGACCCACATCGTTCGCTGAATCCTCAGACGTCGGAGTGCCATGTCATTGATCGTGCTACGGCATTGGCGTTTCCGCCAGTCCGGGAGCCAGTTTGGGGTCTGTTTTTCTCGCCAAAGTACGACATCTTCTTGAGAGTCAATCGGGCGCGACTCCGGGTTTCCCTCCCCTCCATTGACTTACAAAAAGCGGGGACTTTTTTGGGGGTCTGTTTGAACCGCGACGTGCCTCCGAACGACGGCGGGATCAGTCTCGGACAGGCAGCACTAGCGTTGGAAGACTCGGCGAGCCTCACTACCAGCCGACGTTGAATCGTCCACGCGCGAGCGTTCTGCTGAGCCGACCGATCGTAGTCCTGGTGTCGATCTTGATCCGGCGCAACGCGTACTGGTCGGTCCACAACCGGTTGGTTCCACCGCGACCGATCACCGCCGCGTCGTAGCCCGCTTGCCGGGCTAGACTTCGAATCGCTCGATTCTGTTTCGCGAATGGGTAACACAGAGCAGTAACCGGTCTGCCGAGCAGCGATGCCAGCGCTGCCCGTGATTCCGCCAACTCCCGGGCAGCCTCTTCGAGTGGAATCTTCGTCAGCGCTGCGTGCGATTGTGTATGCGAGCCGAAACTGATTCCCCCACTTTGCATTTCACGAATCTGGTTTTCGTCGAGCAGCGGTTCCTGTCGCTCACCCACATCCCATGCGTTTGTTTTGCCGATCAGGTTCGCCACAAGAAATATCGTGGCGCTGAAGCCGTACCGTTTCAATATCGGCCAGGCTGTATCGTAGGTCGACCTGTAACCATCGTCGAAGGTGATGACGATAGGGCGTCGGGGTAATCCGGACCGCTTTTCCCTATACGCAATCCACTGGTCGAGGCTAATGGATTGGTAATGCAGCCGTTTCAGCTCGGCGAGCTGCCCATCAAATGCCTCGGGTAGAACGTGATTGCCCGGATGCCGCGTTCCGGGATGAATCCGGTCCACCTTGTGGTACATCAGAATTGCCAAGCTCGTAGAGAAACGCATACTTCAGGAAGGCCGTGTAAGCGGTGAGGGTCGACGTCGTTAAACCGTAGCGTCCATCGAGAAAGCTGCCGTAAAAGAGATAGTCGCGCACGAACCGCCAGGCTGGACGGACTGCCAGATCGACGGCCGTGGCGCGCCGCCCCCGGGCGTGGAGCTCCAACGCGCCCCACCGCGCGTATTTGATCATCTTGGTGAGATGGTGGCTTAGGTCCTGATATGGATTGTGGATGACCCGCCCCCGAAGCGTCCCTGTCGAACCGACGGCTTGAAGCCGCTCGTGAACTCTCGAGAGTCCAAATCTCAGATCCCGCTTGTACAGGCGTACGTGCCAATCGCGACCCCATCTGCCTCTCTTGCGCTCGCGCCCCAAATAGAAGTTTTGCATGCGGACGCGATAGGCGTCGTTCGCTGGCGCGCTCAGCACAGCTCTCAGCTCTTCACGGAGACTCTCGCTGACGCGCTCGTCAGTGTCCAGCGCGAAAACCCACTCGTTAGTGGCCATCGAGGCGCCCAGGTTCCGCTGTTGACCGATGGAACTGCCGCGCAGGACGTGAACCTTCGCGCCGGCCGTCTGTGCGCGAAAGACGGTATCGTCCTCAGAGCCTCCGTCAACCACGATTATCTCGTCGGCCCACACCGCGGCGTCGGACACTGCATCCGCAATCCGCTCCTGCTCGTTCAGCGTGGGGATTACGACCGTGGCGGCAACCGTACCCCGAACCGGCGGATCCGGCGCGGCGGTGATGGACCCTCTAGAGGGAGGCAACATTTCTGAAGCGCTCTGTCCGTTCGGGCTCGAACGCGTTACTACGCCGAGTGCGAACGAGATCGCGCAATATTGCCAGCCATGCCGCGCTTAGAGGGATCGGAAAACGTACGGCGGGCGAGAGCGCACGCTTGATCACATGCGGCGTGAGGTCAGCCCCGATCAGTGTCACCAGCGAATAGGCAACGACGAACAGTGTCGTTCGCCAGCTCGCGCGCGGCGCAGCGAGAACCCAGATCACGAGGCCGGATACCGCGATCACGCTCGATTGCCGTTCCGATCGATGATTGAACAGCACGCAGAACACCAGTACGAACGCAAGGTACTGGAGCTGAAAGTTTCGATCGGACCATCGGTCGCGACGTGTGACCAGTACTCCAATCACGATGGCGGAAGCCGCGATCTGGACCATCCAGGCCGGCCACTGCATTCCGGCCTGGTGGAGCACTCCCATCAGGCTCGATCCCAGATGCCTCGTCTCAGCGCTCTGCAGTTCCGCCCACGACCGGTGTTGTGCGAGCAACTCCGGAAATCCCACCGCGAGAACTGGAAGGAAAAGGAGAATCACACCCGCGGCGGCAGACACGGCCAGCGCTCGCAATTTCCGCGGTCGCGACATCGCGAACACGACGGCGACGAGCGGGAATATCTTGATCGCCGCGCCCACAGCGACCGCGAATGCGCCGCGCACCTGCCACTCCCGCTCGAAGCAGATGAAGGCGAACATCATGAGAGCCGCCACCAGGGCATTGCTCTGTGAGGATTGCATCGAGCGCAGCATTGGAAGAAACACCAATGCCTGCGCGACCCGCGCCTGTTCGCCCGGCAGCAACGCCCGAAGCGCGAAAAGCAGCGACATCGCGTTCACGAAGTTCCACAGCATGAGGCCCAGCGCGAAGGGGAGCAGGGCGAAAGGAGCGAAAAGCAGAGCAAAAGTGGGGGAGTACTTGAAGAGGTCGTGCGCCTGGTCGAACCGCAGCACGTACAAGTCTCGCCCCTGGATCAGATTCCAGAACGATGCTCGAAAGATCGCGTAATCATTCGGAAATTGGAAAACCCCGCGCTGAATCGTGACGACGATGGCGGCGCTCGCATACAGCGCGAGCAGCCAATACTCCGTTCGAGGATCGCGAAGCGCGGTGGACAGTCTCGCCAATGGTTTCATGAAACGCGGGATGCTCGGGGCGAGGGCTGATCACCGAAACTCACCAGCTCGATGCCGGAGCGTTCCAGCAAGTCGCGCAATCCTGTCGAGCAGAGCACCCTTAGCTCCTCCTCTCGCTGCCACGTGTAGTCATCGTGCTCGGAGAGCGCCGAATCGGAGTAGCCGGGATGCGTCATGAGCTCACTCGTTCCCGGTGGCAATTTGGGAATCAATCCGAACAATCGAGAGGCGAACGATCGGCCCCCCTGAAGAGATATTCCGAAAAAGTGGTCGGGAAAGTTGCGTCTCACTGGCTGGCGCGACAATCGGTCGCCGATTAGAAGACCAATTTTCTTCAGCGAAGCTCGCCAGTCTCGCGGGTTTGCCCAGAGTGGCTCGGCAGGGACTCGGACGGTGTGAATATTTCGCGATGCCCCAGCTTCCAGAACGGCCGTCCGCAATGCAGGGTGAGCGTGCACGTGTCGATGGCTATCGATGTGCGTGGGCCGGATCCCGGCCTCGAGCAGGCGGTCGATTTGGGCAACGCATTCCTGCCGCACCTCTGCGGCGTGAATCAGGCCAAGACTCGCCCGCGTGAGTAGAGATGCAAGCGGGTAGAACGCCCCGGTAGATGGTCGCGTCAGAGAAGCCGCCGCGGTAAGCGGTTTCCCCGTGGTGAGATTGAGATGGAGTCCGATCGGGAGCGAACGAGCCGACCGCGCCAGCGCCACGGCGTCATCGAACCCGGGCATATTCACTATCATCGAAGTAGACGTAACAACGCCCCTCTCTGCCGCCTCGATTATTCCGGTGTTGACGCCGCGCGAGAGTCCGTAGTCGTCGGCGTTTACGATCAGCCGTCGGTGACTATGCGTAGATCCCACGCGCACCATTTCGGCGGACGCGGATCAGATCCATGAGCATCTCCGCTCCATGCTTGGCGAAGGAGATGGTACTCGGCTCGTCGGTATAGTAAAAATCCACCGGCAACTGCTCGATTTTCAGCTGATGGCACCGCGCAATGTACAAACACTCGAGGTCGAAGCCAAAGCCGGAAAGAGTCTGGCGAGAGAAGATCGTCTGCGCTGCCTCAGCGGTGAAACCCTTCAGACCTGCCTGGGTGTCCAGGATCCCCGGCAGGAGGACGAACTGCGCGAGGCGGTTGAACATGCGGCTCATCAGGTGCCGAGTGTAAAGGTAGTGAAAGAATGTCGGGCTCATCACGTAGCGTGATTCCGGCAGAACACGGCACGCGATGACGACGTCGCTTCCGCGCTCCAGTCCGCGCACGAGTTTGGTGATCTGACAGCTCGGGTAAGCCAGGTCGGAATCGACGAAAATCCTGAATGCTCCCGTGGCGTTGAGCATCCCCCGCGCGACCGCGTAGCCCTTACCGCGGTTGCGCTCGTTTCTGAGCACCACGGTGGACGCGTTATTCTCGGCGAAGTTCTCGACGACCCCAGCGGTTGACCGGTCGCTGCAGTCGTCGACGATGACGATCTCGGTCGGGAGCACGAGGCCATCCCGAAACTCCCGGAGGTGGTTGAGGGTAGCCCGAAGCTGGTCTCCGCCATTCCAGGTCGGAATGACTATGGAGAGATGTGCCTTGGCAGTCCTCGGCGCGTTGGGCCGGTACCGGGGCTCAAAGTGGGTTTCAACAAATGCCATAG